>JAQVYH010000032.1 GCA_029004515.1 Eubacteriales bacterium
GCAAAAACAGTTAAAAAGGGATTTAAAGATAATATCTCTCTTAAGGAAGCTTGTCTACAGCTTGGTTTCCTTACGGCAGAAAGATTCGACGAAGTATTCCATCCAGAACAGATGGTATGATAGGAGGGAAATAGACAATGAATGTAGCATACTTTCCCGGTTGCACTTTAAAAACTAATGCAAAAGACTTAGATGACTATGCAAGAAAGAGTGCAGAGGCTTTAGATATTACTTTAGAAGAACTTGAAAATTGGCAGTGTTGCGGCGGCGTATTCACAACATCTCGTGATGAGGTTGCAACTAAGCTTTCTTCTGTTCGTGCACTTTTAGATGCACAGAGCAAAAACCAAATCCTCGTATCAGTTTGTTCTGCTTGTCACAATGTTATTAAGCAGACAAACCATGCAATGCAAAATGATGAAGAGTTTGCGTCTAAAGTGAACAATTATCTTAGTGAAACTCCATACGATGGCAGGACAAAGGTTCTTCATTATCTTGAACTCCTTCGTGATGTAGTCGGCTATGATAAGGTAAAAGAAAAGGTTGTTAAGCCTTTAAAAGGTAAGAAAATAGCCGCTTATTACGGTTGCTTACTTCTAAGACCTAATAATGTTATGGGTATGGATGACCCTGAGAATCCAACTATTATCGAAGATTTGATAAGGGCTTTGGGTGGAGAACCTGTTGTCTATCCATATCGCAATGAATGTTGCGGTGGTTACATAATTCTTGAAAATCCGGAGTCTGCTAAGTCAAAATGTGAAAAGGTAATCAGCAGTGCCAAAAATCACGAGGCTGATTTAATAGTAACAGCTTGTCCGCTATGTAAATATAATCTTGATAAGAATAACAACGGTCTTCCAATTGTATATATTACAGAACTACTCGCAGAAGCTCTTGGAGTAAAGGAGGATAACAATGAATAAAGGTATGAAGAATCTTCAGGAAGAAATTATCCGCTCTAGTGGAGTTAATCCTAAAAAGTGTATGACATGTGGTAAGTGCTCGGCTACTTGCCCTGCATATGATGAGATGGAATATCATCCACATCAGTTTGTATATATGGTAGAAAGTGGCGATATTCAGCCACTTCTTGATTCAAAGTCACTTTATGAGTGTTTGTCATGCTTTGCTTGTATTGACAGATGTCCAAGAGGTGTTGAACCAGCCAAGCTAATTGAATCAATTCGTCTTGCGGTTATTCGTAAACAGGGTAATAATCATCTTAATGCTGATGATATTCCACAGCTTCTTGACGAAGATATGCCACAGCAGGCTATTGTTAGTGCTTTCAGAAAATACAGCAAGTAAGGAGGAAAAGACAAAATGCAAAGAGTAGGCGTTTTCGTGTGTTGGTGTGGTACCAACATCGCCAGCACAGTGGATGTAGAGGCAGTATCCCAAGCTCTTAAAAATGAGCCAGGTGTTGTCTTTTCCACTAATTATCAATATATGTGTTCCCAAGCGGGACAGGATATTATCAAAAATGCAATTGCAGAGCATAACCTTACAGGTATTGTAGTTTGTTCGTGTTCTCCAAGAATGCATGAAGTGACTTTCAGAAAGACTGCAGCTGCAGCAGGTCTTAATCAATATATGGTTGAGATTGCAAATATCCGTGAGCAGTGTTCGTGGGTTCATAAGGATATTGCTGTTGGTACGCAGAAGGCAATTATCCTTGGTAAAGCTGCTATTGCAAAGCTTAATTTGAATGTAGAACTTACACCGGGTGAGACCCCTGTTACAAAAAGGGCTCTTGTAATTGGTGGTGGTATTGCTGGTATTCAGACTGCACTTGATATAGCTGATGCTGGCTTCCCGGTTGATATTGTTGAAATTAAACCATCTATTGGCGGCAAGATGTCACAGATTGACAAAACGTTTCCAACGCTTGATTGTGCAGCTTGTATTCTTACACCAAAGATGGTAGATGTTGCCCAACATGAAAAAATCAGAATTTTCGCTTATAGTGAAGTTACAGAGGTAAATGGTTTCGTTGGTAACTTTGATGTTAAGATTAAGAAGAGAGCAAGGTATGTAAAAGAGGATGTTTGCACAGGTTGCGGTCTCTGTACAGAAAAATGCCCTATGAAGAATGTTCCTAATGAATTTAATCTTTGTATGGATAAACGTCGTGCTGTTTATATTCCGTTTGCTCAGGCTGTACCACTCATAGCTACAATCGATCCTAATCATTGTAGTATGCTTAAGAATGGCAAGTGTGGTGTGTGCGCAAAGGTATGTACAGCAGGTGCTATTGATTATACCCAAAAGGATGAAATTATAGAAGAAAAGTATGGTGCAATTATTGCTGCTACAGGCTTTAATCCAATTAGTATGGATAAGTTTGATGAGTATGCTTACAGTCAGTCAAAGGATGTTATTACATCACTTGAATTTGAAAGACTCACAAATGCAGCAGGTCCAACAGCAGGTAAGCTCTTAAGACCTTCTGATGGAAAGCATCCTGAAACAATTGTTTTTGTTCAGTGCGTAGGCTCTCGCTGCTCATCTTGTGCAGAAAAGGGCAAAGAATACTGTTCAAAGATTTGTTGTATGTATACAGCTAAGCATGCAATGCTTACAAGAGAAAAATATCCGGATACAGAAGTATATGTATTTTATATTGATGTTCGTACACCTGGTAAGAGCTTCGATGAATTTTATCGCAGAGCAGTAGAGGAATATGGTGTTCATTACATAAAAGGGATGGTTGGCAAGGTATCACCAGAGGGTGATAAGCTTATGGTACAGGCTTCTGACCTTATTGCAGACAAACAGCTTCATATCGAAGCTGATCTTGTTGTTCTTGCAGCAGCTATTGAACCTGACAAGTCAGCTAGACCTCTTGCAACAATGCTTACTGCAAGTATGGATACAAATGACTTCTTCACCGAAGCGCATCCAAAGCTTCGTCCTGTAGAAAGCCCAACAGCTGGTATATTCCTTTCAGGTACTTGTCAGGGTCCAAAGGATATCCCTGAAACAGTATCACAGGCTAGTGCAGCAGCGGCTAAAGCTATCGGTATTCTTGCTAAAGATAAGCTTAAAGGTAATCCTTGTGTTGCTTTTGCAAACGAGGCTATGTGTAATGGTTGTTCTTCATGCGAAAAAGTTTGCCCTTACGGTGCAATAACGTATGTTAATAAAGAGTTCCGTATGCCTGACAGAACAACAGCAATAAGAAGAGTTGCAGTTATTAACGATGCAGTATGTCAGGGTTGCGGTGCTTGTACAGTTGCCTGCCCATCGGGTGCAATGAATCTTAAAGGATTTGCAAATGATCAAATTATGGCGGAGGTGGATGCAATATGCAAATAAATGGTGAATATAAACCTCTGATTGTGGCATTTTGCTGTAACTGGTGTTCATATGCCGGGGCTGACCTTGCTGGAAACAATCGTTTGTCTTATCCTGATAATGTTAAGATTATAAGAATTCCGTGTTCATGTCGTGTAAACCCAATGTTTATCCTCCGTGCTTTTCAACGTGGTGCTGATGGTGTAATTATTTGCGGTTGTCACCCTGGCGACTGTCACTACACATCAGGTAACTACTTTACCAGAAGAAGAATGACACTTCTGTTCTCAATGCTTAACTTCCTCGGTGTTGAAAAGGAGCGTACTCGTGTTGAGTGGATATCAGCTGCAGAAGGAGCAAAGTTTGCAGCAATAATGAATGATTTCACAAACACAGTTGTTGCTCTTGGAGAAAACAAGAGATTGGAGGATTTGCGATGCAAAAAATAACAAGTGAAATGCTGATTGAAAAAGCAGCAAGCTTACTTGAAAATGGCACAGTAAACCGAGTTATCGGTTGGAAAAAAGGCGAGTTCTCATATGATATAACTCCAGCGGTTTTCACAAGCGCTGAGGAATTAAAGAGTGAATTTGTTTTTAGCGATTTTTGCGGTGCTAATTTATCAAAATATTTAATTGAACAGACTCGCAAAGATGATTCAAAAAGTTTAGTATTCTTAAAGCCATGTGACACATATAGTTTTAATCAGCTTCTCACAGAACATCGATTTAATAGAGAAAAGGTCTATGCTGTAGGGGTTCCATGTGAAGGTATGGTTGATATTGATAAGGTTAAGGCTTTATCAGGTGAAGGCATAAGCGCAATTGTCGAGAATGATAGTTTTCTTAAGGTCATTACACTTTATGATGGTGATAAAGAAATCCCCACTAAAGATGTCCTTGCAGAAAGATGCATTAACTGTAAGAGTAAAAAGCACGTTGCTTATGACGAGCTTATTGGTGATGAAGGCGAAGTAATGGCTTCAGCTCGTTTTGATGAAGTTGAAAAGCTCGAAGAAATGACAGAAGAAGAAAGATTTGCTTTCTGGCAGAATGAGCTTTCCCGTTGCATAAGATGTAATGCTTGTCGCGATGTATGTCCGGCTTGTACTTGTGAGAGATGTGTATTTGACAATCCAGAGTCAGGTATTGAAAATAAGGCTATATCCGATAGCTTTGAAGAAAAGCTTTTCCATGTTATTCGTTCGTTCCATGTAGTCGGTAGATGTACTGACTGTGGAGAATGCTCAAGAGTTTGCCCTCAGGGTATTCCTCTCCATCTTCTTAACAGAAAGTTTATTAAGGATATTAACTCATTCTATGGCAAATATCAGGCTGGTGAAGAAGTTGGTAGCTTAGCTCCACTTGTAAACTATACACTAGATGATATTGAGCCGGCCAAAGCAGTAGAAAAGGGGGAACCTGACAATGCGTAAATGTTCACTTAATTCTATTGATAAAGTATTTGAAGTTATCTCACAATCGGCTAAACTCTATCTTCCTGTAGATAGCGAGAATGGCGCAAGTTATAAGCTGTGGGAAAGTGGCGCTATAATGAGCAATGCTCTTAATACTGTTCGTAGTCCAAAGGATTTCTTCTTTCCACAGACAGAAAATCTTATGGAGTTTAAGACAAGTGGAAAACTGATTGAAGTTATTGACAATAGAGAAGAAAAAGAAGATTTTGTTATCTTCGGTGTTAGAGCTTGTGATGTGAAAAGTTTTGAAGTTCTCGACAGAGTTTTCCTAAATGATATCACAGACACATTCTATGGTAACAGAAGACAGCATGGTGTTATAATTTCTATGGCTTGTACAAGACCTGTTGAAACTTGCTTCTGTCAAACATTTGATATTGATGCGACGAATCCAGAAGGGGATATTACTTGTTGGAAGACTGAAAATTCAATATACTTCAGAGCAAATACAGACAAGGGCGAATCACTTCTTGCAAAGCTGGATTCAGTAACAGAAGAAGCTGATGATACTCAGGTTAAAATGCAGCAGGAAAAGACAGCAGAAATAATGAATAGGCTTCCACTAGCTGATCTTAAGGCGGATGCTTTTGGCGGCGGAAAGACGAAGCAGTTCTTTAATCACCCTGCGTGGGCTGAACTGTCAGAGGCTTGCCTTGGCTGTGGAACATGTACTTTTGTGTGTCCTACTTGCCAGTGCTATGATATCAAGGACTTTAAGACAAACGACGGTGTAATTCGTTTTCGTTGTTGGGATTCATGTATGTATTCTGAATTTACAAAAATGGCTCATGGCAACAACCGTATCACACAGTTGGAGCGTTTTCGTCAGCGTTTTATGCATAAGCTTGTATATTATCCTGAAAACAACGATGGCTTATTTAGCTGTGTAGGCTGTGGAAGATGTCTTTCAAAATGCCCTATATCTATGAATATAGTTAAAGTTATGAAGAAGATCGGAGGTAACGCAAATGAATAATCACACAGAAACATTAATTCCGCTGATTGGCGTTATTACCGATGTTCGTATAGATACTCCTGATATTAAAACATTCCGCGTGGTAACTCCTGAGGGTAGTAAAGCTTTTGACCATCGTCCCGGACAGTGTGCTATGCTTTCAATCCCCGGTGTAGGTGAAGCAATGTTCTCAATCACTTCATCACCTACAAATGAAGAGTATATGGAATTCTCAATCAAAAAGTGTGGCTGTTTAACAGAATGGCTCCATGAGGCAGAAGTTGGTCAGCAGATTACAATTCGCGGACCTTACGGAAATCCATTCCCAGTTGATGATGTATTTGCTGGAAAGAATCTTCTTTTCATTGCCGGTGGTGTTGGTCTTGCTCCACTTCGTTCTGTTATCAATTACTGTCGTCATTATCGTGATAGATATGGTGATATTGATATCGTATATGGTTCAAGAAGTAAGGATGACTTGCTTGATTATAAGGAAATCATCGATGAATGGACAAAGGATACAGGTGTTAATGTACACCTCACAATTGATAATCCTCAAGAGGGTTGGGATGGACATGTAGGCTTTGTTCCTAACTATGTTAAGGAGCTTGCATTTGATACTAATAAAACCGCTGTTCTTTGTGGACCTCCAATTATGATTAAGTTCACATTGGAAGGACTTTGTTCTCTTGGATTTGAAAAAACACAGATTTATACTACTCTGGAGCTTCGTATGAAGTGTGGAGTAGGTAAATGCGGTAGATGCAATGTTGGTTCAAAATATGTTTGTAAAGACGGACCTGTTTTCCGTTTTGACGAATTAGATGAACTTCCAGATGAGTACTAATAAAGGAGGATAACACAATGGAAAATATGGTAAATATATTTTTATATGGTAAGAAGTATGAAGTGCCTGAAAACCTTACTATTATGAGTGCTATGGAGTATGCTGGCTATCAGCTTGTTCGTGGTTGCGGTTGTCGTAATGGTTTCTGTGGTGCTTGTGCTACGATTTACAGAGTCAAGGGCGATACACAGCTTAAGAGCTGTCTTGCTTGCCAGACAAAGGTTGAAGATAATATGTATATCGCTACGCTTCCTTTCTTCCCACTTGTTAAGCAGGTATATGATATTAACAAGATTAAGCCTACAGAGCAGATTATGATGCAGCTTTATCCTGAAATTTATGCTTGTATCGGTTGTAATGCTTGTACAAAGAGTTGCCCACAAGAACTTAATGTTATGCAGTATATCGCTTATGCACAGAGACGTGAATATGAAAAGTGTGCTGAAGAATCATTTGACTGCGTAATGTGCGGTATATGTTCTTCCCGTTGTCCTGCTGGTATTTCACATCCACAGGTTGCAATGCTTGCTCGTAGACTTAATGGTAAGTATCTTGCCCCAAAGTGTGATCATCTGGAAAATAGAGTGCAGGAAATTAAAGATGGAACTTTCACTGAACTTATCGAGGCTCTGATGCAGAAGCCTGTTGACGAAATCAAAGAACTCTATAACAATAGAGAAATAGAGAAATAAGGAGGTGCCGATATGTATTCAGACAAAATAACAGAATCAATTAAAGCTGTTGAAGCAGCCAGAGAAAGTAATATTGCTTATGAGCCTGACCGTATGACAGCACAGCAGAAGGAAGATTTGCTTAAGGCTTATCATCCGGACTATAAACAGGACCAATTTGTGCAGCTCAAAATCGGCCCTAATAAAGGTGACAAGGTTCCATGTGAACTTGCCGAAATGCTTCAGGCATACAGCCTTATTTCACCTGAAGATGTTGATTTATCACAGCCTGATTATGATGTTGATGTACTTGTAATCGGTGGTGGTGGTGCTGGTGCTTCTGCAGCTATCGAAGCTGATGATGCAGGCGCTAATGTTATGATTGTAACAAAGCTTCGTATAGGTGACGCTAATACAATGATGGCTGAAGGTGGTATTCAGGCCGCTGATAAGGAAAATGACTCACCAGCAATTCACTTTGTTGATGCATTTGGTGGTGGACACTTTGCAGCAAAGAGAGAGCTCCTTACAAAGCTTGTATGTGATGCTCCGGAAGCTATTTCATGGCTTAATGATCTTGGTGTTGAATTTGACAAAGACGCAGAAGGAAATATGATAACAACCCATGGTGGTGGTACTTCTCGTAAGCGTATGCACGCTGCAAAGGACTACTCTGGTGCTGAAATCATGCGTACACTCAGAGATGAAGTTCTTAACCGTGATATACCTGTTGTAGACTTTACAGCTGCTATTGAACTTATTCTTGATGAAAATGGTAGGGCAGCTGGTGCAGTGCTTCTTAATATGGAAACTCAGGAACTTCTTATTGCCAGAGCAAAGACAGTCGTTATTGCAACAGGCGGTGCTGGTAGAATCCACTATCAGGGATTCCCAACATCTAATCATTATGGCGCAACAGCAGATGGTCTTGTTATTGGTTATCGTGTTGGTGCAAAGCTTCTTTATGCTGAAACACTCCAGTATCATCCTACAGGCGCTGCTTTCCCGGAACAGATTTTCGGTGCTCTTGTAACCGAAAAGGTTCGTTCTCTTGGTGCAAAGCTTGTTAATGCTAAAGGTGAAGTATTTATGCATCCACTTGAAACTCGTGACGTTGCTGCGGCTTCTATTATTCGTGAATGTAACGATAGAGGAAATGGGATTGAAACAGGCAAGGGTCTTGGTGTTTGGCTTGATACTCCGATGATTGAGAAAATCGGCGGTGAAGGTACAATAGAGGCTAGAATTCCTGCAATGATGCGTATGTTTGGTAAATACGGTATTGACATCCGCAAGGAACCAATTATTGTTTACCCAACACTTCATTATCAAAATGGTGGTCTAGATATTACACCAGATTGTATGACAACAAATGTTGAAAATCTCTATGTAGCAGGTGAGGCTGTTGGTGGTATCCATGGTAAAAACCGCCTGATGGGTAACTCACTTCTTGACATCATTGTTTTTGGTAGAAATGCTGGTCAAAGTGCTGCTGCTAAATGCAAGGATGTTACAGTTGGTAAGCTTACTCTTGAACACATCAATCGTTTTGAAGATGAAATCGAGGGTGCTGGTATCGAAACAGATGTAGTTTCGCCAAAGCTACTTCCTGATTATAGAAGATAGTAATTTAATATAATGCGGTGGCTATATATTTTAGCCACCGCAATAATAATGAAAAGAGGAAAATACTATGGATTTAAATATACTTACTGACCTTTTTGAGGCCCTTACAATCTTTTGCTTTGGTCTTTCATGGCCAATTTCAATTCGTAAGTCTTTGATTTCTCGTACTGCTAAGGGCAAGAGCCTTTTCTTTGAAGTATTCCTTCTTATTGGTTATGCTTTTGGTATTGCTAGAAAGGCAATTCAGGTAGCTGCTATGGGTTATCCTGTTGCCGAAGGATTCGGCGCTTATATTTTCTACCTTAGCTTCTTTTTCTATGTGCTTAACTTTATTGAAATTTCAATTGATGTAGCTTTATATTTTAGAAATGTAAAACTTGACAAAGAAAGAGAACTTCAGGCTTAATTTTAATTACTAAAAATGGCTGTATTTCCATAATGGAAGTACAGCCGATTTATTGTGTTGTACATTGAAATACGATTTTTGTAAGGAGTTTCAATATGAAATATAGCAGTATAATGTTTTCTAAAAGAATAATTGTAGATTTTGTTAAGAATAATGTTGTTATGATTGTAGCTTTAATCGCTGCATTAATCACTATACTATTTATACCTGTAGATAATGTGTACCTTACTTACTTTGATTATAGAACTTTAGTTTGCCTTTTTTGCGTTTTAGCTGTTGTGTGCGCACTTGAAAATATCAAATTCTTTTACATCCTAGCTAGAAAGGTAGTACAGCTATTTAAAAACGCAAGAATGAGCATACTGGTTTTAGTATACATTACGTTCATCGGTTCGATGCTGATAGCAAATGATATGGCCTTACTAACTTTTTTGCCTCTTGGCTATTTTGTTCTTAAATCAACAAATATGAAAAAGCACATGGCATTTACCTTTATTATGCAGAATATAGCCGCTAATTTAGGTGGTATGTTGACCCCTTTTGGAAATCCGCAGAATCTATATTTATATTCTGCATATGAAATTCCAAATGTGGAGTTTATACATATAATGTTGCTCCCTTTTATTATTTCTATTACGTTAATCACATTGTGTTGCATTATATTTATTAAGCCAGAACCGATGGAGCTTGAAGATGAGAAAGTAAGTATAAGTTCCAAGAGGACAAGCCTTTATATGCTCCTATTTGCTTTTGCAATCGCAATAGTCTTTAGAGGTGTTCCATATTGGCTGGGGCTAGCAATTATTCCATCTGTGCTTATGCTTGTCGATAAAAAAGCACTGCAGAGGTTGATTATCCGTTGCTGCTGACCTTTGTATTTTTCTTTATTTTCTCTGGCAATATGGCAAGAATCGAACCGGTTAAGGATTTATTTTTCTTTTTTCTTAACAAAAGCACTCTTCTTTTTAGCGTGCTATCTTGCCAAGTGATTAGTAATGTCCCGTCAGCCATATTACTTTCTCAATTTACACACAATTATAGTGATTTGCTAATAGGTGTGAATATAGGTGGTGTAGGTACACTTATCTCATCCCTCGCAAGTCTTATAACCTTTAGGGAATACGTTAAGCATAATCCAACTAAAATAGGATATTACATAGGTTTATTCTCCCTTTATAATTTTGGATTTTTAGTACTGCTAACCGGAAGTATGATGCTAATAAAGTAATAAAGAAACATCATTGAGACGGTCTGAAACATCATTCAGTGTGAATGATGTTTTTTTGTTGAGTAAATATGGTTATAAAGTAGGACAACACTTCATATGTTTTATTAATAAACAAATGAGAGGTGTAGGGATGAATAGAAGAAAATCTTTACTTAATGGAATCATGCCCAATGAGTTATATCGTACCATAGAAAAAATATCCGATGAGAATATCGAAAAACTCGAGGAATTAAGATTGAGGACATGTCGTGGTACATATTTAAAAGGGTTGAATGCTATATGTAGATATATTCCTAGCGTTGAAGATATAAAAAACATTATTTATAGTATTAGTGATTATTCAATATATGCTCATTTAGATGAGATTACAAGAGGATTTATTACAATGGCTGATGGTCACAGGGTAGGAATAAGCGGAAAAGTTATTTTTGACAATGGGAAGATAAGCAATATTGTGGACATAAGCAGCATTTGCATTAGATTCGCACGCGAGATTAAAGGGGTTGCAAGTCCAATTGAGGATGAATTATCAGATGGCAATATATTAATCATATCTCCGCCTGGCTGTGGTAAAACAACTCTCCTTCGAGACATTTCAAGAATTATAGGTAAATGTAATAATGTAGCTTTGATAGATGAAAGAGGCGAATTAGCCTCATGTGTTAATGGAGTGCCACAATTAGATGTTGGTGCCAATACTGACGTTATTACCTTGTGCAGTAAGGCTGTTGCAATTCCTATGACAATTAGGAGTATGTGCCCGGATGTGATAATCACTGATGAAATATCATATGATGATACATTAGTTATAAATAAAGCATCAACTATGGGTGTAAGAGTGATAGCTAGCATACATGGTAGCTGTATAGATGATGTCCGATCCAGAATTGATGCCCGATCTTTTAATAAATTTATTGTATTGGACAAGGATAAAAACATATCAGAGGTGGTAAGCAATGATTTATAAAATAATAGGTGGTGCGATATTTTTGTTTTCAAGCATTGCTTTTGGTATGGCAGGAGCAATGAGAATAAAAAAATCATTATCTCAAACAGAGGACTTAAGAAATGGATTGCAATATATAAAAAACGACATTCATCTTAGAAATTCTTCTATTGGAAATTCTATAATTAATTCATCATGTGTTATGGTTACAGAGTTGTCTAAAGTGTTTTTAGCTTGGGGACAAGCGATTAATAGCAGAAATGGCAATTCACCAAAAGATGTAATCGCCGGATTATTGTATGAGGACTATATTTTACTTTCTACGGAGTGCAAGGAGCTAATACTTAGTTGGGCATCACAATTTGGCGGAGGCGACAAAACCACAGAAGGCAAAGAAATCGAACATATTATTACTCAAGTTGATTGTATAATCGAAAAACAAAAAGACGAGAGTGATACTAAAATTAAACTATACAAAACATACGGGTTTATGATAGGGGCTATCGTTCTGGTGGTGATATTATGAGTGATATAGATTTTGTTTTTCGCATTGCAGCGGTTGGCATAATTGTTGCTATACTAAATATAATTCTTGAAAGGTCCGGCAGACCGGAACAAGCTATGCTTACAACTTTATCCGGACTGATAGTAGTGCTATTTATGTTGGTAGCTGAAATTGGCGCTTTATTCAATATGATTAAGGATATATTTGTTGTATGAACGAGATTCTAAAAATTGCCTCTATCGGGTTAATAACCGTTTTCTTATCAATGATACTTAAGTCTTGTAAAAGTGAACAGTCAGTTCTCATATCACTTGCAGGAGGCTTAGTTATTATTTCGTTATGTATTCCGATAATTAAGTCAAGCGTCTTTTCAATAATCAATGTTGTTAAAAATACGGGTGTAGAGACAGGCAGCATATTGCTCGTTATAAGAATTATTGTTATTACATATATTGCAGAATTTGCTGCAGGCACAGCTAAAGATTCGGGGAATGCCGCTCTAGCTATGAAAATAGAGCTTGGTGGTAAACTAATAGTTTTTTCCATATGTATACCAGTTCTGATAAGCATTATAGAGTCAATAATGCAACTGATTGTATAGGTGTAAATTTATGAAAATTATATCAGCAATTTTAACAATATTAATCTTTATTTCTATGGTATCTTTTGCAGATGAGATTGATACATCGATTCTAAATGGTACTAACATTGCTTATGAAGACATTACACTAAAAAATATCACGGATGATATTCTATCTGGCAATTGGAAGTTAGATGTGTCTGATATTATTTCATCTATGTTGTCTTTGTTATTTTCGGCAATTAAGGCTAATTACAAATTTATCTGTATGGCGTTTGTTGTGGCGTTGGTGTCATCATTACTTCTGAATCTTAAGACATCCCAATCATCGGAAGTTTATGAAGGCGGTTTTTATGCAACATATTTGGTTTTTGCGATGCTGTGTGTTAATAGCATAAAGATCACATTCGATTACGCAGATTACATAGTATCACAATTAAATGTATTTGTAGCTACAGTAATACCGATTGTTTTATCATTTACAGCCGCATCTGGAGCATTTGCAAGTAGCGCAGCTTTGAATCCGTTAATAATAGGAATTAGTCAGTTCATTACATTTGCGGTAATCAATTGGCTTTTACCTATATTGAATGTACTTATTGTACTTATCATCGTTAACAATCTTTCGTATCAAGCTGATTTAACAGGTGTTATAAATATATTATTAAAATCAGTTAAATGGATAATTGGCCTTATGTTGATTACATTCGTTGGGATAATGACCATACAATCAATGGTTACACCAGCGCTTGATTCTGTTGCTGGGAGGGCTACAAAATATGCAATAGCTAATTTTATCCCAGTAGTAGGTGGAATTATTTCTGATAGCGTCAGTGTTGTTGCTGGCTATTCATCAGCTTTAAAGGGAGCTGTTGGTGGAGCAGGGATATGCATTGGAGTACTTATGTGTGTTAAGCCTTTGGCTGAGATTGGAGCTATATCGATATTGTTTAATGTGTGTTCAGCATTAACCCGGACTGTTAGTGATAGAAGATATGGAGATTTGCTCTCTGGCTTTGGACAGGTAGTTTCAACCCTGCTTGTGTTAGTAATAATGATAATGCTCATGTTTGTAATTAGTGTAACAATAGCAGTAACTGTAGGGGGATATTCAGGAGGTAGCCTATGAAAGGGTGGATAATTGCTATAGCTATGGTGTCCATAATTGCTTCTGTTGCAGATATGTTACTGCCAAAGTCCGCGGTTAGCAGATACTCGAGACTCTGTGTATCATTAGTTCTATTGTATGTACTGTTTACGCCCTTAATAAACAATAGAAATGAATTTAGGGTTGATGTTCCAACCATCGAAAATGATTACAAAATACCATATGACAACTTAATTAATAGTGAAGTATCCCAGAGGATAACTAGTGGGGTCAATAAAGAACTTAATCTCAATAATGTTGCTATTGATGTATGTGTAGGATATGACGAGATTACTTCTGTTACTGTTTATAACTACGGGGACAACAAATTGGCCATACAAGCGCTTCTTATTAATAAATACAATATTCCAATGGAGAAGATAAATTATGGAACAGATTATAAAGATAATCAGTAATAAAAAAATTATCATACTCCTAGCAGTTATAGGGTTAAGTATAGTCTGTATTGGAAATATGGGAGGTGGTGAAGATCCTGTTTACAGTAGTGAAGAAATACGATTACAGAATATTTTGTCACAGATTGAGGGAGTAGGTGAGGTGAGAGTTATGCTTAGCAAAAAGGAGTCTAAAAGTAGTTTTTATACTGATAAAGAAGACGGTTATTTAGGTGCTGTTGTCACTGCCGAAGGCGGTGAGAAGATTTCAGTGAAAGAAAAAATAATTGATGCTGTAAGAGCAGTGACAGGGCTTCAATCACATAAAATTGTGATATATAAATTAAAAAAATAAAAATATATATAGTGCTATGCACAGAAAAGGAGAATACTATGAAAATGAAAATTAGTCAATTTGGCAAAGCTAGAAAGATGATTCTTAGTAAGCAATCAATTCTCATGGTTTTAGCATTAGTGGTTGTTGTAGCAGGTGTAATAAATTGGAATATCAGAGGAAATGATAGCTTTATAAAGACATCAACAAAAGACATACCAATAAAAGGCCAGTTAAGCGAAGATGAGATTTATGGTGATTCTATAGAAACAGATATAACTGATGATTTCTTTACTACCCAGAGAATTGACAACGAGAATAGTAAAAATAAAGAGTTGGAAATAAATAACGAAATACTTAATAATGCAAACTCTTCTAAAGAATCCAAATTAAAAGCAGAACAAGAAATAGCACGAATTGCAAAGAGTATCGAAAGCGAGAATGCAAGTGTTGGGCTTATTAGGGCAAAGGGTTATGAGGACGCTCTTGTAGTTATAGGGCAGGATGTTGCAACAGTGATTGTTAAATGTCCAAAGCTAGAAGCTCAGGATGTAGCGGTAATCAAAGATATTATTGTTGGACAAACAGGATATACCGCTGACATGATTAAAATATCGGAAATGAAGTAATAAATAATATTTAAGGTTGATTTTTTGAAATCTATGTGATAGAATGTTTTTACAGACAATGAGAAAGGTTGGTAATTTACATGAATGATAATATTAAAATCTCAAATGATGTAATAGCTAAAATTGCTAGTATTGCTGCTTGTGATGTAAAAGAAGTAAAGGGATTACATGGTGGAAATGTAGTTAATGGTATAGTTAAGACTATAACAAAAAATGCATCTACTAAAGGCGTATCAGTTGAGTGCAACGAAGACACTGTAAAAATTGATATTTCTATTGTCATTAATTATGGCTGTAAGCTTAACCCCGTAGCTGAACAGGTTCAGGAGAGAGTTAGAGCCGATATAGAAACTATGACTGGATTTAATAAAATCACCGTAAATGTGCTTGTTGCTGGTTTGTTTTTTGAAGAAAATCAAGATAGCTGATATTTATATCAAGTGAGTTCGACTTTTTGTCGAACTCTTTTTTTATGTCATGCATATTTATCCCATAAAGCTACCTAAAGGTTATATTGACATCATTATTTAGCTATGCTATTATTTTTACATAGGAGGATGGTCATATGTCTAGTTATATAAAACGTATCACTGATGGTGATACTTCATGGTTTGATAAGGCAAGATTTGGGATGTTTATTCATTGGGGACTGTATTCAATGCCAGCTCGTCACGAATGGGTAAAGTGTCATGAAAGAATAACAGAAGAGAAATACGATAAATACTTTGAATATTTTGATCCAGATCTATATAACCCGAAAGAATGGGCTAAAAAGGCGAAAGAAGCGGGTATGAAATATGCCGTAATGACAACAAAGCACCACGAAGGCTTCTGTATGTTTGATTCACAATACACAGACTATAAGTGCACTAATACCAAAGCAGGAAGAGATTTAATAAAGGAATTTGTTGATGCGTTTCGTGCAGAAGGTATTCACATCGGTTTTTATTACTCACTTATTGATTGGCATCATCCTGAGTTTCCTCTCGATTGCTATCATCCAAGACAGGACGATGACGATGCTTACGAGCAGAATCAAGGCAGAGATATAAAAAAGTATGCTGAATATATGAGAAATCAAGTTAGGGAACTACTTACTAACTACGGCAAGATAGATGTAATCTGGTTTGACTATTCATACCCTGAAAAAAACGTTCCTGATAAGCCATGGATGAAGGGCAAAGGAAAAGAAGATTGGGAAGCTGAAAAGCTTGTTGAAATGGTTCGTAGCATACAGCCTGATATACTTATTAACAATCGAATGGGAATCCCACAGGATTTATTTACTCCTGAACAATACCAGCCTACAAAGTGGGTAAGCGATAAAACAACCGGAGAACTCCTTACTTGGGAGGCATCTCAGACTTTTTCTGGTTCATGGGGTTATTATCGTGATGAAATGACATGGAAATCAGACAGAATGCTTATAGAGATGCTGATAAACACCGTTTGTATAGGTGGAAACCTGCTTATGAATGTTGGACCTACTTCTAGAGGTTATTTTGACAATAGAGCAAATAAGGCTCTTGATGCGTATGCACAATGGATGAAATATAATAGTCGTTCAATACATAATTGCACTATGGCTGAACCTGAATTTACTGCGCCTCGTGGTTGCAGATTAACACAGAGCAGCGATGGCAAACGATTATATATTCACTTGATGGAATATCCCTATGCGTATTTAGAAGCTAATGGCTTTGCCGGTAAAGTTGATTATGCGCAGTTCCTTCATGATGGAAGTGAAATTAAATTCAACGAGGGCGCTGTGAACCATTTTAGCGATGGAAGAACAGAGGGAGAAGACTTAGTTGTATTTGAATTACCACATGTAAAGCCTGATGCCGTTGTACCAGTAATTGAATTATTCTTGAAATAAACTAAAAGGAGTTACAATGATCCCATGCCACGTGCGGCTGTGGGCCATTGTAACTCCTTTATACTATAGTCTTGATAGAGAGGGAATGGCGTTTGTTTTGATTAATAACTCACCATATTCATTTAATTTGCCTTTTAAAATAGTGTGGTTATCAATTATCCTCCCGAAATCCGACATTTTTATTATCATTCGCTTTGAACAGTCATAGTTGCACTTAATTTCTAAATAGTACTTATCTTTATATTTATAAGCCGAACTCTTTTCTTTGTATTCAAGGGAAAGTAACTTTGATGCTTCAATCAAGTCATCAAACTGCTCGAATTCAACAATATAGGTTTTGTCACTGCTAGATTTATCTTTAGCTCGAAGTGCAACTCTTTTTATTTGATATCGGTTTATGTTGTCACATTCTTTAGTGTCAGGTGATACTTTGCTTATATGTATTATTGAACCAGTAGTATTTACATTTGCTTCTACAAGTAACTGTGAATCCTTAACTGTAAAATCAAGTTCACTTTCTGCCCTCTGAATTATACTCCAAAAGAATTCTCTGGCTTCAGGAGAATTTGTTGAAATCTTATGGATATCTAGTTTCCAAGCACTCATATCGTAATCACTCAGGGTTATTTTAATCTTGTTTTGAGTAACCTTTTCAATTTTCATAATGGCATTATACCTTTCTATTATCATACAATCATTATACTATACGCTCATTGTTTTGTGAAGTGGTAATTTAAGGTGGGTATAGCATAAAAAAATAATTTTGTAAAAAATATAATTAATTTGTATTGATTATCTGTCATTTGTGTAGTAAAATAGTGATAACTAGGGAGTTGATGTCGTGTTTTTCAAAGGCTTTAAAGGTGGAGTCCATCCATCTGATTTTAAACATTATACTAAAGATTTTCCAATAAAAGAAATTTCTGCACCTGATGTGATTGTGTTGCCTATTTCCCAACATATTGGAGCTCCTAATGAGCCTATAGTGTGTGTTGGTGATTATGTTAAAGTAGGGCAATGCGTTGCAACAAGTGCTGTTTTTGTTTCTGCACCTGTTCATTCACCTGTTTCCGGTGTTGTTAAGGAAATCGGCACCACAATTAATCCCCAAGGTATAAAAGTGCCTGCTATTGTCATTGAGAACGACGGACTTGATGAATTGTCTGAGCAGATTACCCCTTGTAATAATTTGGATCTGCTTACAAGTGAAGATATAGTAAGAATTGTAAGGAATGCCGGAATAGTTGGGATGGGGGGAGCGAGTTTTCCTACTCATGTGAAACTGTCACCTCCGCCTGATAAACAAATCGATTGCTGTATAGTCAACGGTGCCGAATGTGAACCTTATTTAACAAGTGATTACAGGGTTATGTTAGAACGTCCGGAGAGATTGGTTTTTGGACTGAAAATGATAATGAAAGCCCTTAATGCTGCTCAAGGGATAATTGCAGTTGAAAACAACAAAAAAGATGCATATAAAATAATAAAAGAAAATATAGATACCCCAGATATCAAGGTGATGCTTCTCCCGACAAAATATCCCCAAGGGTCAGAAAAGCACCTAATTAAAGCTACCACAGGAAGAAAAGTAAAATCCGGTAAACTCCCTATGGATGTCGGAGTTGTAGTAAGCAATGTTGATACATGCGTATCTATTGGTGATGCAGTAGAGTTTGGTAGGCCGTTGATCAGTCGAATTGTTACAGTTAGTGGCAATTGCTTTAATAACAAAGGGAATTATAGGGTGAGAATAGGCACACCTATAGAGCATATCATCAAAGAAGTAGGTGGATTTACCAGTAAGCCATCAATGCTCATACTAGGTGGTCCAATGATGGGAACAACTTTATACTCAACTGATGTTTCTGTTATGAAGAATACTGGCGCTGTTCTAGCCCTTGGCAAAGATGAGATTAATTTGCACTCGGCAGGCCCATGTCTAAGATGTGGCAAATGTGTTGATGCCTGTCCGATGCAACTGCAACCATTATATTTGATGGCTAACTGTGAGATTAAAGATTATGAGAAATTACAGCAACTTAATATTCTTGACTGTATAGAGTGTGGCGCTTGTACATATGCTTGCCCTTCCAAAAGACACATTGTCCAGAGTATTAGAATAAGAAAACAAGAAATAGTTGCAATTCAAAGGAAGGTGAAACAGTGATGGAAGAAAATTTTATAGTTTCATCTCCCCCATATATACGTTCAAATAATTCTATAAGAAAAGTAATGATTCATGTTATAATAGCACTTTTTCCTATTACTATTTCGGCAATATGGTTTTATGGAATTAGAGCCTTGCTTGTAATGCTAATAACAACTGGTAGCGCTGTTGCTTTTGAATACATATGGAACATACTTTTAAGAAAAGAACAATCTATTGGTGACTTTAGTGCTGTTGTGTCAGGAATGATGCTTGCGCTTGTATTGCCTGTATCTATACCTTTATGGATACCCGTATTCGGCAGTTTGTTTATGATTATTATTGTTAAGATGTTTTTTGGCGGATTAGGGCAGAACTTTTTAAATCCCGCACTTACTGCAAGGGCATTCCTTTTGGCATCCTGGCCAGCTTATATGACTATATATGTTAAACCATTTTCAGGAATATCGTCTGTAGATGCAATCTCTACTGCTACACCACTGGGTGATGTTAATAGTTTAGGTGGAGCTTTTGAATTTTTCCTACAGCCTCATTTGGGATGTATGGGAGAAGTGTATATTCCTGCAATAATTATCGGCTTTATATATCTTGTTGCGTGCAGAGTAATATCATGGCACGCTACTGTAGGATATGTTTTATCCGCTTATGTTCTAGCGGCTATATTCGGCAGTAACCCTTTAATTGAAGTTATGAGCGGTGGAATAATATTTGCGTCAGTGTTTATGGTCACAGATTACACCACAACCCCGACAACTAAAAGTGGAAGGTTGCTTTTTGGTATAGGAACAGGACTTATAACAATGCTTATAAGATACAAGGGCGGTTATCCTGAAGGAGTTACATATGCAATACTTCTTATGAATATATTAGTTCCATACATTGAAAAAGTCTGCAAACCTGTACCTTTTGGAAAGAAGGTGCACAGATGAAAAAAACAATTGTTAAGTATAGTGTTACTCTGTTTCTAATTACTCTATCTGTTGCGATTCTTCTTTCGTATGTTAATTTATTAACAAGGGACAAAATAGCTAAAATCTCAGCAAAGGAAGCTGAAACTGCCAGATTAGAAGTGGTTAAAAGCATATCCTACGATGATATTATAACTACTGATTATGACAATTTATGGATTGCAAAGTCAAACGAGGCTGTTAAAGGATACATAGTTAACGAAAAAAGTCAAGGATACGGTGGAGAAATCGATATATATGTTGGAATGGATAATAGTTTCAACATAACAGGTGTTAAAATTATCAGTATGTCTGAAACTGCTGGTCTTGGAACTAACGCTCAAAGTGATTCTTTCTTAAGTCAATTTATTGGAAAGAGTAAGGGAGTTACATATTCAAAGAAAACGCCTGACTCAAATGAAATCCAAGCTTTAACAGGTGCCACTGTTACAACTAATGCTGTATGCATGGGTGTAGCTAATGCAATCGAATTAGCATCTGAAGTAGCGGCAGAGGAGGGGCAGAAATGAATCATAAACTAAAAACTCTATCTAATGGTTTATTTCTTGAAAATCCCATCTTCGTGTTGCTTTTGGGAATGTGCCCAACACTCGCAACAACAACATCTGTTATTAATGCTATTGGTATGGGTTTATCTACTACTGCGGTGCTTATTTGCTCAAATGCTGTCATTTCAGCATTAAGAAAGGTAATTCCATCTAAAATCAGAATAGCCTCTTATATCGTTGTTATTGCGGCTTTTGTTACTGTTGTAGAAATGCTGTTAAATGCATATCTCCCAGAACTGGCTAAACAGCTTGGAATTTTCATTCCACTAATTGTGGTAAACTGCATAATCCTTGCCCGTGCTGAAGCTTTTGCAGCATGTAATACAGTTGTTGATTCAGCAATAGATGGTCTAGGAATGGGTCTTGGATTTACCGCCGCACTTAGTATTATTGCATTCGTTAGGGAGCTTTTGGGTGCAGGTTCAATTTTAGGTTATAATTTTATATCATCACCAGCAACGATAATGATATTAGCACCTGGTGGATACCTGACCTTGGGATGTATACTTGCCATCATCAATATTATAAAAAGCAGGAAGGGAGCTGATATTAAGTGATTGTAGATTTATTGATTTTATCACTTACTGCTATTCTTGCTGAAAATTTCGTATTAGTAAAATTTATGGGATGTTGTCCTTTCCTTGGTGTATCGAGAAAAACAGATACAGCCTTTGGTATGGGTATGGCAGTAACATTTGTAATGGGAATAGCATCTGCTATAACCTGGACAGTTGATACATATATATTAAAGACAATGAATTTAGAGTATATGCAGACTATTGTATTCATTTTGATAATAGCTGCATTGGTGCAGTTCGTGGAATTGTTCTTGCAAAAAACTCTGCCTGCGTTATATCAGGCTCTTGGTATTTACCTTCCGCTTATTACAACAAACTGTGCGGTTCTTGGTGTAGCGATACTTAATGTGCAGAATGAATTTAATTTTATAGAAACAGTAATTTATGGCATCTCTGCTGCCTTAGGATTCACTCTTGCTATCTTATTATTAGCCGGGGTAAGAGAAAAAACAGAGAATAATGACATTCCATATTTTTTAAAAGGTTTTCCTATAACCTTGATTACTGCAGGTCTAATGGCTATTGCATTTTTAGGTTTTAGCGGTATGAAATTTTGATGGTAAGAGGTGTATTTTGTGAGCGAAATATTAATTGCAGCTATTGTTTTAGGTGGTCTTGGTCTTGTATTGGGCGGGGCACTGGCAATTGCTTCTATGTGCTTTCATGTCGATATTGATGATAGAATAATAGAGATATCCAAATTAGTTCCGGGAGCTAATTGTGGTGGATGCGGTTATTCTGGGTGTGAAGGATATGCAAAAGCTATAGTAAATGATGGAGCCCCTATAAACAGTTGTTTTGCATGCAGTCAAGATGCAGTGAATAAAATTGCAAGTATTATGGGTGTTGAAACAAAGAATGCTAAAACTATGAAAGCTGTAGTTAATTGTTGCGGAGACGAAAGTGCTGCTCATAGTAAATTTGATTATTATGGGATAGAAACTTGTGAAGCTGCCGCAAAGTTTTCTGGAGGTCCCAAAAGCTGCCAGTTCTCTTGTGTTGGTCTAGGAAGCTGTTTAAATGCTTGCAATTATAATGCTATAGAAATAATTGATAATCTTGCCAAAGTCCATCGTAACAGGTGTATTGGATGCGGCGCATGTGTGACACAATGTCCTAAAGGTGTACTGCAACTAATTGATATCAACCAAATGTATAATGTTGGATGTTCATCAAGAGATACTGGTAAAGATACTATTAAGCTATGTAGTGTGGGATGCATCGCCTGTGGGATATGTGTAAAGGTTTGTCCAAATGGAGCAATATCAATTATAGATAATCTCGCAGTTATCGATTATGAAAGTTGTATCAGATGTGGATTATGCGCAGAAAAGTGTCCAAGGAAGATTATAAAAAAGATAAAATAAAAAAGATAAAAAAATAGATGATATAAAAAAAGCGTTGGATCCTGAACTGCCCCAATTTGTACGGACAGCACAAAAAAGAGTGCCTACGGCAGAAATATTAAAATTTTAAGCAACGAACTGACTTCTCATTTCAAGGGGAGTCAGTTTTGTTTTTAATTGCAGTCTCTCA
>JAQVYH010000033.1 GCA_029004515.1 Eubacteriales bacterium
AAAGGGACGGCATTGCCGTTATATGGAGAATTATCAAAAATAACTTCACCTTGCAAGATTATCAAACGATAATCCCTAAACCCAGCCATAGGCACTAAATAGTATATCACAATTTTTTCCACTTGTCAATATTTTTTTATTTTGCTTCCTCTATATCCATTCTCAATTGATTCTTAAGCTCCTCAACTGATGAGAACTTCCTTATATCACGGATTTTACTGATAAATTCAAAGGTTAAATATTCATCATACAAGTTCCCACTAAAACCAATAATGTGCCCCTCAAAAAGGCGTTCACCCTTATCCGAGACAGTTGGCCTTGCCCCAAGATTTGCAATAGCCTTGTATTCTATTTCATTAATAACCGTTTTAGTCTTATACACCCCATCCGGTGGCAATGCTCGACCATTGTCAACAGGGATATTAACTGTAGGGAAGTCCAAGGTTCGACCTATTTTGTTCCCCTCGCAGACCCTGCCACAAATAGTTACCGGTCTTCCTAGAAGCTCTCTAGCCTCATCAAGATTGCCAAGGGAAATCTCTCCCCTTATTCGAGAGCTTGAAACAGGCTCGTCCCCCACATATACAGGAGGGATTACACTAAGTTTAATATTGTGGTTTTCGCACAACTCTTTTAATACCTGTGTATTGCCTGATTTATTCCTTCCAAAGGTGTAATTAAATCCGACAAAAAGCTCCTTTGCACCAAGGATACTTAAGATGTATTTTTCAAAGAATTCCTCTGCGGACAGGGACATTATCTCCTTATCAAAATCACATGTAACAAGATACTCCACACCACTTTGGCATAGAATATCACTCTTTTCCTGCTGAGAAAGAATATAACTAACATCAACATTAGTAGCTACAAGCGCAGGACTATTAGAAAAAGTGAATACACACTTACTGAAATTGCCCTCACCGACTAACCTATTGATAATTTCCATATGCCCTTTGTGAAGTCCATCATAGGTCCCAAGGGCAACAGATGTAGAGATATTCAAATTGTATTTGGGATTGGAAATCCTTATCATTTGCTTCCTCCGTAAAATGACTTTTTCATTTTAAGCACGCCGTCATTAGCGTCTGAAATGCATAGTAGCGTTCCATCTTTATTAATCACTCTATATGTCCCTTGCGGAACATCGAATTTAAGAGTTTGTCCATTAAGGACTCTTGCCTGTGCCTTCTCATCAGCGATAACCGCTGGGTAAATGCCAAACACCTGATTAAGCCCTACAAGATGCTTCTCCCCTCCATCAGCCTCAAGCTGTTCAAGGGATATTGCATCCTCTATTGAGAAGCCACCCGCCTTTGTACGAACAAGACTATCCATAGCACCGCCTGTGCCTAGCCTTTCACCAATATCATGGCAGAGAGTTCTTATATATGTACCCTTTGAGCAATCTACAAGCAGTGTGACAAAGGGCAAATTGACTTCTTCAACTACAATGTTTTTTATGGTAATCTGCCTTGGACTACGCTCTATCTCAATGCCTTTTCGAGCCAGCTCATAGAGCTTTTTGCCATCAACTTTAATAGCAGAATACATAGGTGGAATCTGGCTTATCTCACCGATAAATCCACCTACGACAGCTCTTATCTGGTCTTCTGTGCAGTTTACCTCGCGTTCTTCAATAATAGCACCCTGCATATCCTGAGAATCAGTAGTAACTCCAAGACGGAGTACCGCGCGATACTGCTTATCTGAGTCAGTTAGCATATCAGAAGCCTTTGTTCCCTGACCTACACAAATTGGCAGTACACCTTCGGCCATTGGGTCAAGAGTGCCTGTATGCCCAACCCTTTTCATATTCAAAATATGACGAACCCTCGAAACTACGCCGTGGGACGAAATACCGAGGGGTTTATATACATTTATTATACCATTCATAAGCTAATCCTTAAATAATGCATTTTTCTATAATTTGTCTTTTTGCTTCGTCAATAGTGCAGGTGAATTCACAGCCTGCAGCTCTTATATGACCACCGCCGCCAAAGAATGCACAAATTTTGGATACATCTGCATTCTCATTGCCACGAAGGCTGGCTTTAATTGTGCCATCAGCCCTCTCCCGAAGGAAAACAGCAATATCAGCTGTATCAAGGCTTCTTGGAATGTTAACAAGACCGTCCATTTCTTCTGGCTTTGCTCCGCTCTGTAGAAATTGGTCATGGGTAATGGTGATACAAGCGACTTTGCCATTATTAAAGGTTTCAAGCGATGCAAGAGCATACTTCATAAGAGTAAGCTTTTCCATAGTTTCAGATTCAAACAAAAGCTCATTAACCTTAACAGACTGTGCGCCACATTCCAGAAGTTCTCCACCGATACGCATAGTATCAGGGGAGACATTGGAATATCTAAAGCCTCCGCTATCTGAAGAGATAGCAAGGTAAATATTCGTTGCGATTTCAGGTGTAATCGCTACACCCAGCTCCTTTGCCAAATGGAAAATAAGTTCGCCACAGGAGGAGGCCTTAGCAATGATAACATTTTCGTCACCATATCCAACATTAGTAGCATGATGGTCGATAACTACTTTTTCATTGCAGCCTTCAAAATATGCCTTTCTTTCTCCAAGGCGTTCTATACCTGCACAATCAACAGAGATTGCAAGAGAGTATTCGTCAAGGGGCGTGTTATCCTGTGTGCCATACAAAAAGTTGCAATAACCATGGTAGGCAGACAGCATAACAAAGGCTCTTTTCCCCATAGATGTTAAAACAAGTCTGAGAGCGAAAGCGCTTCCCAAGGAGTCGCCATCTTCATTGATATGAGGCAAAATAAGAATGTTGTCGTGCCTGTTTATATAGGGGATAATATTTTCAAACATATTATTCCTTCTCCAGACTGTGTAAAATTTGATTGATCTTAGCACCATACTCAATTGAATGGTCAAGCTCGAAAACCAAGTCAGGGTTTGAGCGAAGGTCAAGGCGCATACCAATCTCACGACGGATAAAACCTGATGCACTTCTAAGGCCCTTAATTGTATCAAGCTGTGACTGCTGATCGCCAAGAACACTGATATAAACCTTTGCACTACGCAAATCCTTGGCAGTATCAACAGCGATAACTGATGTCATACTATTAATTCTTGGGTCTTTAAGTTCACGAATAATCTCACTTAGTTCTTTTTTTATTTCCTGATTAATTCTGTTTATTCTATCTTTCATAATATAAACTCCTGTAAGATTTTTGGACAGCTAAGATCGACTTAGCTGCTTAGAAATCCATTTAGTAGTGTGCCTTTTCCTACAAATTATTGGGCAACGAAAAAGTAGTGCAGAGTGAACAAATCGAAAGGGTCTTGCCCTTCCCGACTGCGTACAAAGGTACGCCGAGAGGTGAGGTTTGTTCGCTATGTGCATTTTTTCTAGCCCAAACATTTATCGGGCTACTTCTTCCATTACAAATGATTCGAAAACGTCGCCATCTTTGATATCATTAAATCGTTCAACGCCTACACCACATTCGTAGCCTGTTGCAACTTCCTTTGCATCATCTTTAAATCTCTTCAGAGATGAAAGAACACCTTCGTGGATAACAATACCATCACGAACCACACGAACTTCACTGTTACGAGTGATTTTACCATCGAGTACATAAGCACCGGCAATTGTACCAACACCTGAAACCTTGAATGTCTGACGGACTTCAGCATGGCCAAGTACTACTTCCTTGAACTGTGGTTCAAGCATACCCTTCATGGCGGCTTCGATTTCTTCGATAGCGTGATAGATAACTCTGTATAGTCTGATTTCAACATCCTTACGCTGTGCTGACTCCATTGTAGCAGCATCAGGACGAACATTGAATCCTACAATGATAGCATTGGATGCAGATGCGAGCATAATATCTGACTCGTTAACCGTACCTACGCCACCATGGATAACTTTAACTCGAACTTCTTCATTTGAAAGCTTTTCAAGAGACTGTCTAACAGCTTCTACAGAACCCTGAACATCAGCTTTTACGATAATATTAAGATCCTTGATTTCACCATCTTTAATCTGTTCAAAGAGTGCATCAAGAGAAACAATCTGCGTTGTCTTAACTCTTTCATCCTTGATCTTCTGCTTTCTTGCTTCTACAACTGCTCTTGCACGACGCTCGTCTTCAACTGCGTGGAATATATCTCCACCCTCAGGAACTTCGCTAAGGCCAAGAATCTCAACTGGGATTGATGGGCCTGCAGTTTTAACCTTTCTTCCTGTTTCATCCATCATAGCTCTTACTCTACCTACGGATGTGCCAGCTACAACGATATCACCTGATTTAAGCGTACCATTCTGTACAAGAATTGTAGCAATAGGACCTCTGCCCTTATCAAGCCTAGATTCGATAACTATACCCTTTGCCATACGGTTAGGGTTAGCCTTAAGTTCTTTAAGGTCCGCAGTAAGCAGAACCATTTCAAGGAGCTGGTCAATGTTCTGATTCATTTTAGCCGAAACAGGAACACAAACAATATCACCGCCCCAAACTTCAGGAACAAGACCATATTCGGTAAGCTCCTGCATAACTCTGTCAGGATTTGCGCCGTCTTTATCAATCTTGTTAATAGCAACAATAACATTAACATTTGCAGCCTTTGCATGGTTGATAGCTTCAACAGTCTGTGGCATGATACCATCATCTGCAGCTACAACAAGGATTGCAATATCAGTTGCCTGTGCACCACGAGCACGCATAGCTGTAAAAGCTTCGTGTCCAGGTGTATCAAGAAAAGTAATATCTCTATCGTTTACTCTTGCTCTGTAAGCACCGATATGCTGTGTGATACCGCCCGCTTCACCTGATGCAACATGAGCACTTCTGATAGCATCAAGAAGTGATGTTTTACCATGGTCAACGTGACCCATTACTACAACAACAGGAGCTCTTTCAATAAGGTCTTCTTCCTTATCTTCTACATCATTGAAAAGAATATCCTCTTCTGTAACGATAATTTCTTTCTCAACAACAAAGTTAAATTCTGTTGCAATAAGTTCCGCTATATCAAAATCAATATTCTGACTGATAGAAGCCATTACGCCAATAAGCATAAGTTTTTTAACAACATCTGCCGGGGCAACTCCCATACGAGTTGCAAACTCACCAACAGAGATTTCGTCTGGAATCTGAATTACAGAAGGTTCTTTCTTTTCCTTCTTTTCAGGTCTCTTATCATGTGAATCAACATTCTTCTCAGGCTTATTCCTACTGCCCTTCTTTATTTTCTGCTTTTTGTTTGTTGCTTCAAGTATATCCTCTGAAACAAGCTCTTCAATTTTTTCTGTGTCAAATTTTTCAAGGTCTACTGAATCTGTTCTTGTGTCTACATATCTTGCAGCTCTTTCAACTTTGATCGAGATATCTTCATCAGTAATTTCTTTACCATCTGTCTCAGCCATATTCTCAGGCTGTTCATTGGTACGCTGTGCTGCCTTTTCTTCGAGGAAACTAAAACTCTCAACACTATGAAGCTGTGTGAAATGTTCAAAAACAATATCAAGCTCATTGCCCTCAAGAGAGCTCATTGAACTTTTTGCCTTTCCTTCGAATTTTTCAAGCAGAGCAATTATATCCTTGCTTTTAATATCAAGGTCTTTTGAAACTGTGTTTATCTTAATTTTAGCAGCCATTCTGCTCACCTCCGTCAATAATTATATGTATCTGTTGGTACAAGCTATCTGCAATTTCGCACCTTAAGGCTCTATTAAGAGCTCTTCTTTTCTGTGCTTTTTCCACACAAGTAGCACTTTTACAAATATATGCGCCTCGCCCTGATGCATTCCCTTTATTATCTATAAGGGCAGGAGCATCCTTTGGCTTGACTATCCGTATTAGTTGCCCTCTGTCACCTCTTAGGCGACAAGCAACACACATTCTCTGTGGAAGCATATGCCTGTTCCTTTCTTATAACTGAAAATAATCTTTTTGGTTAGGAATTATTCTTCCTCTCCACCATCCGCAATGTAGCTTTCGCTCTTAATGTCAATCTTCCAGCCTGTAAGCTTTGCGGCAAGTCTTGCGTTCTGACCTTCCTTACCGATGGCAAGTGAGAGCTGATTGTCAGGTACAATTACATTGCAAATTTTATCTTCTTCATTAACTGTTGAACTTGTAACCTTTGCAGGACTAAGTGCTGCAGAAACATATTCTGCCACATCGTCACTGTATTTTACAATATCAATCTTTTCACCATTAAGTTCATCAACAATCGCCTGAACTCTTGAGCCCTTTGAACCGATACAAGAACCGATTGCATCAACATTTTCATCAGATGAGCAAACGGCAATCTTTGTTCTCTGTCCAGGCTCACGAGATACACTCTTGATCTCGATAACACCTGTCTGGATTTCAGGAATTTCTGTTTCAAACATCTTTCTTACAAGAAGCGGATGGCTTCTTGAAACAAACACCTGTGGACCCTTTGTTGTACGGTTAACCGCAGAAACAATAAATCTCATACGCTTACCTGGAGTATAAGTCTCACCCATAACCTGCTCATTTGTAGGAAGGGATGCGTCTGAACCTGCCACATCAACAACAACGTTCTTTTTGTCGTAGCCCTTGATAATACCTGATACAATCTGTCCTTCTTTATCAGAGAACTTATTGAAAATCATGCTTCTTTCGCCTTCACGCATCTTCTGCACAATAATCTGTCTCGCTGTCTGTGCTGCGATTCTGCCAAATGTTTCAGGCATTCTTTCGATTTCAATCTGGTCATCGATCTCATATAATGGGCTGATTTCTCTAGCCTCATCAAGGCTGATTTCGATTTCAGGGTCAAACACTTCGTCAACTACTGTTACCTTACACATAATACACATCTTGCCTGAATCCCTGTCAATTACTACCCTTATTTCCTGGAAAGAACCATAATGTCTTTTGTAAGCAGAAATAACAGCTTGTTCAATTGCCTCAAGAAGTGCTTCTTTGCTTATTCCTTTGCTCTTTTCTAGCTCGTCAAGCAAAGTCATAAATTCGTTATTCATTTTTGTAATCAATCCTTTCTTCCTCTGCTAATCTAAGCAGACACGGAGGATTTCTCCCCTACAATATATTAAACAGTAATTTTAATCAAAACACAATATCAGGTTTTAATCTGATAGACTTTACCTTACTACGCTGAACAACCTTGTCAGGGTCAGAAAGGGTAATTGTTTCATCATCAAAGGCAACAATAACACCGTCTGCCTTACCCTTAAAAAGACTAATACGAACCTTTTCGCCGATTGCTGCCGTAAGATGCTCCTCGCAGAAAAGCTCCCTCTCAATACCCGGTGATGATACTTCAAGAAAATAGTTTTCATCAATATAGTCTTCTTCATCAAGAATAGGAGAAATCTGTTTGCTAATTTTCTCGCAATCGTCAATATTAACGCCAGATTCTTTGTCAATAAAAACACGAAGGTACCAATATGGTCCCTCCTTGATGTATTGAACCCAATATATTTCATAGCCTGCCTCCTGTACGAAAGGAAGGGCAAAATCATAGGTCTTTTTCTCTATATTATTCACGAAAAACCTCCTATACATACAACAAAGAGTGGGGATTCCCACTCTTTGCAAAGGTCAAAATTCTACTGTCACAGGAATTATACCACCTTTTTATACTAAAAGTCAAGTGTTTTGGCACAAAAAGTTGGTTGTGAACCCTTTTTATACCGCCAATGTTCCTCCAGGCGTATCGAGAAGTATAAGAATATCCTCCTCATCGCCCGTAACAGCATTAACATAAACAATTACCTGTTTGTCCATGAACTTACCCTTAATCTCATAACAGAACTCCTCACGTCCATCATCAAGAGGGATTAACGCCTTGCCTACCGAGGCAACTTCCATCTCAGGCTTTATTTTCCCCTTAGCTTCTTGTGGGGATATGACCTTTTGTGGTTCTTGTCTTCGCTTATGATTCATAATATAACCTGTTGACTCATAACCCGTTATCTCACAGTTGTCCATAGCAACAATCACCTTAATCAAATCAGGATATAGCACCCACCCATTTTGCACAGGAGCATAATTAATTATAAGGTTGTTGCCCTCATACTGATAATAGCTTTCCTTAACCTCACCGATGTTTTCGCTTTTAAGAAAGCTTCGGCCGCTTTGCACCGCTTCTTCAACGCTGCATATTCTCTCTTGGGGAATTCGGTCATTGATTACAGAAAAAAGGTATCCACCTTTTTTTGTAATTTCCACCGCAATTCTTTGATTCTTATCACGTTTGATTGAATAGGAATAGGTTTTGATTCCATCGCCAAGTTCGCCTTGGGCCTTTACATTTGTGGGATCTTCGTCACCAAAAAAAGCGATAGCACGCATCTTCGCCTCCTCGGACGAAACTTCCTGCACTCCTTCTAAAAGCTTTGGTTTTGAATTTACTAGATGCTCAGAAAAAGGTCCGTCATATATAAGTGATGGATAATCTGCCATAGACTCCTCAGTAGTTGCCATATTATCCGTCAGTGCAGAAGATGTTGCAGCTAGATAACTATTTCCTTGATTTAATAGCTGTTGCTTTGTAAACTGCGCTGTGTAAATCTTCGTTTCTGTTTCCTGAAAATCAGAGTTAAGCTTGGAAGCATATTCACCAAGCTTTCTCAGTTGCGAGCGTTCTTCATCAGATATCATCTGTCCCTTTGCAGTTTTTCTCGCTAGGGCAAGGGCAAATTCACCCGTTTGGGCAAAGTATCTTTCGGCATTATCGAGTCCCTTCTCCATCGCTGGGAGCCTGCCTATTTCCTCGCCAGCCAGACAGGAAATACGCCAAATATTCTCTGCCATTCCTGTAAAGGTTGAAGGAGAAGACACAAGCATCAGCTTTGTTAAATCATAATCAATATCACCGGCATATTCAGCGATGTCCGACAGAGACCCGCGATAATCCGCAGCAATTCTATTCTCATATTTCCTGATGGTTAAGTATTGATATGTTACACTTACAATCAACAACAATACTATAACCGTACATAGATAAAAGGATTTCTTCACTCTTGGGCTCATATTTATCTTCCTTTCAATATACTAAATTAATCAAACAGCTCTAGTACTTTAAACTTCAGCTTATATTTTGGGGTCGCATTATTTTTCACAACACTATATGCTTCCTTTGACATACTGCCCTTCAACTTTTCTGTGCTGTCTTTAGGCATCTTTACCACGCCATCTACAAAGCACAAATTGGGATAAAGCACACACCACCAATTCTGTCCCTTGCCACTTCCGATAGATATCTTCAGCCCCTCATACTTTCCCTTTGGCAGGGAAATATTCCCGTATTGCTTGGTAGGAAAGGGAAATCTGCCTGTCTTAATAGTAACCGGATATTCATACCCATTGTTTCTCACCTCTTTTATTGCCTCAGAACACAAATAGGTAAGGTTATCCGAAGAGAGATTTTTCGCCTCTTCAAGGGTATCATCCCCATCAGTAAGGTTATCCATCGCTCTTATCACTCTGTCACGAACCTTCAGTTTAAGCTCCTGATCATAACTTTCATCACTATTGGCAATAACATGAAGACGATACACACTGTTTTGCAACTCATTTGACAGAAGATGACTATACTCCATAGTAATCCCCAAAGTGGACAATCCTATGAGAAGTGCGGTAATTATTCTTTTCATTTCTATAATTCCCCTTTCGTGTCTATATAAACTAATTTTTAACAGATATTTTTAAATTTATACTTTCCTTTTATGCTGGGCTGTGATATACTTTAAGTACTTGATTTTACGGAGGTAAATTATGTCAGAAAGACAGGATAAAATAAGAAATTTTTGTATTATCGCACATATAGACCACGGTAAGAGCACTCTTGCAGACAGACTTTTAGAATTTACAGGTGTAGTATCTAAAAGAGAGATGGAAGAGCAGCTCCTTGACAATATGGATTTGGAAAGAGAACGCGGCATTACTATCAAAGCTCGTGCTGTACGCCTTCTCTACAAGGCAAAAGACGGTGATGAATATATATTAAACCTTATTGACACCCCCGGACATGTTGACTTTAACTATGAGGTATCTCGCAGTCTTGCAGCGTGTGAAGGCGCAATCCTTGTTGTTGACGCAGCACAGGGCATCGAAGCTCAGACCCTTGCCAACACATACCTTGCACTCGACCACGACCTTGAGCTTGTCCCTGTAATTAACAAAATTGACTTGCCAAGCGCACAACCTGATCATGTAAAAAAGGAAATTGAAGATATTATCGGTATAGATGCACATGATGCTCCGCTTATTTCCGCTAAACAGGGTATTGGAATTGAAAGTGTCCTTGAAAAGGTAGTTGAACTTATTCCACCACCAACAGGTAGTGAGACAGAGCCGCTTCGCGCGTTGATATTCGATAGTTATTATGATGCATACAAGGGTGTTATCGTCTATGTCAGAGTTCTCGATGGTTCAGTATCCGTTGGACAAGATATTAAGATGATGGCAACAGGTAAGACGTTTGACGTTGTAGAGGTTGGTTATCTCTCAGCGAATGGTACAACACCTAAAGATAAACTTGAAGCTGGTGAAGTTGGATATATCGCCGCAAGTATTAAAAACGTTGCCGACACTCGTGTTGGTGATACTGTTACAACTGCAACTGGTGGCGCAAAGGAAGCGCTCCCCGGTTATAAAACAGTTAATCCAATGGTATACTGCGGTATTTACCCTGCAGACGGTGCAAAGTATGAGGACCTTCGTGAAGCTCTTGCAAAATTGCAGCTTAACGACGCTTCACTTACATTTGAGCCAGAAACATCCCTTGCACTTGGATTTGGTTTTCGTTGTGGATTCCTTGGACTTCTTCATATGGAGATTATTCAGGAACGTCTTGAAAGAGAATACAACCTTGACCTTGTAACAACCGCTCCGAGCGTTATTTATAAAGTTGTTAAAACTTCAGGACAAGAATTGTGGTGTGATAACCCTGCAAATCTTCCAAACCCTGCAGAGATTGAATATATGGAAGAGCCTATTGTAAAGGCAAGCATAATGCTACCTACTGACTATGTTGGTAATATTATGGAGCTGTGCCAAGACAGACGAGGTGTATTTAAGGATATGCAATATGTAGATGACAAGAGAGTTACTCTTCACTACGAATTGCCCCTTAACGAAATTATTTATGACTTCTTTGATGCTCTTAAATCTCGTACAAAGGGTTATGCATCCTTTGACTATGAGCTTATGGGTTATAGAAAGTCCAACCTTGTTAAGCTTGATATTCTTCTTAATGGTGATTTAGTAGATGCCCTTTCGTTTATTGTGCATACGGATAAAGCCTATGCGCGAGGCAGAAGAATCGCCGAAAAACTTAAGGAATCAATCCACCGTCAGCTCTTTGAAATTCCAATTCAGGCAGCTGTCGGAAGTAAAATCATCGCAAGAGAAACTGTTAAGGCTATGAGAAAAGATGTACTTGCCAAGTGTTATGGCGGTGACATAACTCGTAAGAAGAAACTCCTTGAAAAACAGAAGGAAGGAAAGAAGCGTATGAGGCAGGTTGGCTCGGTAGAGGTGCCTCAGGAAGCCTTTATGGCAGTGCTTAAGCTGGACTGATGAATAAAAAATCACTTGGAATTTATGTTCACATCCCTTTCTGCCAAAGAAAGTGTTTGTACTGTGACTTCAATTCCTATGACCACAAAAACAATCTTAAAGAAACTTACACTAAAGCACTTATCCAAGAGATAGGTGCTTTTTGTGCTGAGGAATATTTTGTAGATAGCATCTTTTTCGGCGGTGGTACACCAACTGCTTTGCCTCTTCCTCTTCTTGATGAAATATTAGGCGCAATCAGTAGTAAATTCACCATTTCTAATGATGCAGAAATTAGTTGCGAAACTAATCCTGGTGTGCTAAAAGACCACTCACCATTAAGGGAGATTGGCTTTAATCGTCTTAGTATGGGGATGCAATCAACTCACGACGAGGAACTTAAAAAGCTCGGAAGAATTCACACCTACGATGAGTTTTTAGTAAGCTACGACAACGCACATGGGGTATTTGAAAACATAAATATAGACACAATGTTTGCCCTGCCTGACCAGACTGTTGAAAGTTGGAAGACAACCCTCGACAGGGTGAAAAGCCTTGACCCAACACATGTCTCTTGCTACTCTCTTATTGTTGAGGAGGGCACACCTTTTGGGGAAATGGAGCTTAATCTTCCACAGGAAGATGCTGACAGAGAGATGTACCACATGATAGAAAATATTCTATCCGGATATTATAAATATGAAATATCCAACTTCGCAAAACCAGGGAATGAGTGCAAGCATAATAATAAATATTGGCAACTAATGCCCTATATAGGATTTGGTTGCGGCGCACATTCGCAGCTTGATAACACTCGCTTCTCTAACGCATATGATATTGGGGAATATATAAAAAATCCGTTATATAAGGACATAACGGAGCTTTCAAAAAATGATAAGATAAGTGAATATATATTTCTTGGATTAAGACTAACACAAGGTGTAAACAAACAACAGTTTAGAAAGCTTTTTGGACAGGATATTGACAGCTTATTTAAGGATGTTATAAAAAAACATACCCTTGCCCAAACATTAATTTCCGATGAAAACCATATTGCCCTGACGGGTAGAGGGATAGATATTTCAAACTCTGTAATGGCAGATTTTATACTATAAAAGCAGGCTGAGCCTGCATCCATTTCGCGGGAAGCAACGATATAAATAACCACGAAAGCAGCCCGGTGACTGAAATTCCAGAGGAATTCCCTACAAAGCAAAAAACGAACCGATGCATGCATCGGTTCGTTTTTTATGTGTGTTTTTATTAAACCTACTAGAATTCAAAATCTACTGCTGCCCTTGAAGCTGCAACATTCTTTACGAAACCCTGAATCTCTACATGAAGTGGATGAACTGCATATGCCTTAAGCGCTGCATCGTCTGTATGTTCCGATACAAGTGCCGCATCATATTCTCCGCCATTTTCATTGAAGCCAACCTGAAGACTTAAAAGGCCATCGATTTTGCCATTAAGATTTTCAAGTCTTTCCTTCATAATCTTTGCATTTTCAAGCTTCGTTCTGCCATCTGCCTCGTCCTTAAGCTGCCAAAAAACGATATGTTTAATCATATTTTATTTTCCTTTCTTCACTTTATCAAAAAGGCTTTTCTTTTTTTGGAAATTTTTCGAATCTAACGTATCCCCGAACTGTTTAAGCGCATCCTTCTGCTTGCGGTCCAAGTTTTTGGGAACCTCAATATCAATCTTGACATATTGGTCGCCTCTACCGCTATTGTGAAGCCTTTGAACACCTTTACCCTTTAGGCGGAATACGGTACCGTGCTGTGTGCCCTCCGGAATGGAGAATGAAACCTTGCCATCTAGCGTAGGCACCTCTACCTCAGCACCGAGGGTTGCCTCGATAAATGATATAGGAAGATCACTCATAACATTAAAGCCTTCTCTTTTAAAGATAGGATGTGGTGCAATAGTAACTGTTACGTATAAATCACCGGCAGGACCGCCCTTTGTTCCGCAGTCGCCCTGTCCTCTTATGGAGATTGTCTGTCCATGATCAATACCAGCGGGAATCTTTATGTCAATCTTCTTGGAAACCCTCACCTGTCCTCTGCCACTACAATCAGGACAAGGACTGTCGATTATTGTACCCTCACCATGACAAGCGCTACAAGGAACAGATGTTGCCATCTGACCAAATATAGAATTCTGTACCTTTCGAACCTGTCCTGTACCATTACATACTGTACAAGTTTTTGGCTGGGTGCCAACTCTTGCACCATTACCATTACAAGTTGTACAGGTTTCCATATGGCTGATATTAACAGATTTAGTGACGCCGAAAGCCGCTTCTTCAAAGGTGATATCAATAGCTCTTTCAACATCTCTGCCCTTTCTTGGTCCATTGTTGGAGCGGGCACGACCGCCACCGCCGCCAAAGAAGGTCTCAAAGATGTCTCCAACATCGCCAAATCCACCGAATCCGCCAAATCCACCGCCACCATAGCCACCACCACCGGCACCATAGTTGGGGTCAACCCCAGCGTGACCGAATTGGTCATAGCGAGTTTTTTTCTCAGAATCGGAAAGAATCTCATAAGCCTCGGAAGCTTCCTTGAACTTTGCCTCTGCTTCTTTATCACCAGGATTCACATCAGGGTGATACTTCTTTGCCAATTTTCTATATGCTTTTTTTATTTCATCAGCACTTGCACTTTTGGTAAGTCCAAGCACTTCATAGTAATCTCTCTTGTCTGCCAAATAAATCACCCTTTAATATAATTAACGGAAATCTCGCACCCCCGGCGCTAGAAAAACAGTGCATAGCGCATAAATCAACGAAGTAGTAGGAACTTGCAATTTTTTATTGCAAATTCCTACCTTAATCACATCTAATTCATATCAAAACAACTCGATACAATTATATCTTTTGTTTATGCGTTTATGAATTTATATAGTCCTTTATTATTCTTCTACAGTGTAATCTGCATCTACTACATTATCATCAGCCTGTGGCTGTGCACCATCTGGAGCACCCTGTGGAGCCTGCTGCTGATACAACTGCTGTGCGATAGATGAGAACTTCTGTGTAAGAGACTCTGTCGCAGCCTTGATAGCCTCTGTATCGTCAGTCTTAACTACTTCCTTAAGTTTGTCGATTTCAGCCTGAACCATCTGCTTGTCATTTTCATTAATCTTATCTCCTGCATCTGTAAGAGCCTTTTCACACTGATAGATTAAGTTGTCAGCATTGTTCTTAACATCGATAGCTTCCTTACGAGCCTTATCTGCTTCTGCAAACTTTTCAGCTTCAGTAACTGCCTTTTCGATTTCATCGTCAGACATATTTGTTGATGTTGTAATTGTAATCTTCTGTTCAGCACCTGTACCAAGCTCTTTTGCAGATACATTGAGAATACCGTTAGCATCAATATCGAATGTTACTTCGATCTGTGGTACGCCTCTTGGTGCTGGTGGAATACCAGTAAGGTTGAAACGACCGATTGACTTGTTATCTGAAGCCATTTCTCTTTCACCCTGAAGGATATGAATTTCAACGCTTGGCTGATTGTCAGCAGCTGTTGAATAAACCTTCTTTTTATTTGTAGGAATTGTTGTATTTCTTTCAATTACCTTATCGCATATACCACCAAGTGTTTCGACGCCGAGTGAAAGTGGAGTTACATCAAGGAGAAGAAGTCCCTTAACATCGCCACCAAGAACACCGCCCTGAATAGCAGCACCCATAGCAACACATTCGTCAGGATTGATACCCTTTGTAGGTTCTTTACCTGTAAGCTTCTGAACCGCTTCCTGTACTGCTGGTATTCTTGTTGAACCACCAACAAGGAGAATTCTATCAATGTCATTAGCGGAAACGCCAGCATCAGACATAGCATTCTTTACAGGGATAATTGTTCTTTCAACAAGGTCAGCTGTAAGCTCGTTGAACTTTGCTCTTGAAAGAGTAATATCAAGATGCTTTGGACCTGTTGCATCAGCTGTGATGAAAGGAAGGTTGATGTTAGCAGTTGTAACACCTGAAAGCTCGATTTTAGCTTTTTCCGCAGCTTCCTTAAGTCTTTGATGTGCCATCTTGTCAATTCTTAAGTCGATGCCATTTTCCTTCTTGAATTCATCTGCAAGCCAGTTAACGATTCTATCGTCAAAGTCATCACCACCAAGACGGTTATCACCGCTTGTTGCGAGAACTTCAAATACGCCATCGCCAATTTCAAGGATAGATACATCAAATGTACCACCACCAAGGTCATAAACCATAATCTTCTGTTCGTGATCCTTATCCAGGCCATATGCAAGAGCCGCGGCTGTTGGTTCATTGATGATACGAAGAACCTCAAGACCAGCTATCTTACCTGCATCCTTTGTAGCCTGTCTTTGTGCATCAGAGAAATATGCAGGAACAGTAATAACAGCCTGTGTTACAGTTTCACCAAGATAGCTTTCAGCATCTGCCTTAAGCTTCTGGAGAATCATAGCTGATATTTCTTGTGGTGTAAACTTCTTATCACCGATAGATACTTTATGATTTGTACCCATCTCTCTCTTAACTGAGCTTATTGTTCTGTCAGGATTTGTGATACCCTGTCTTTTAGCAACCTGACCGATAAGTCTTTCATCGTCCTTTGCAAAAGCTACAACTGATGGTGTAGTTCTTGCACCTTCCGGATTGGTAATAACAACCGCTTCGCCACCTTCCATTACAGCGACACAAGAGTTTGTTGTACCAAGGTCAATACCTATAATTTTACCCATAATAAATTGTCCTCCTTATATAATAAGTAATTAATTAGCTACTTTAACCATACTGTGGCGGATTACTCTATCACCAAGGGTATATCCTGCGGCAAATTCCTCCACCACTATATTTGTTCCCACATTTTCATCTTCAATATGCATTACTGCATTGTGGAGAAGTGGGTCAAATTCATTTCCTACTGCCTCTATCTTTTTGACGCCAGCTTGGGTCATAATTTCCTCAAACTGCTTGTTGATAGCAACTACACCATCATAAACGCCCTTTGCCTCGTCAGTTGTTACTTCTGTTGCAAGTGCTCTTTGGAATGTATCCAGAACAGGGAGCATCTTTTCAAATGCGTCAGCCATAGCGTCATTATAGAGCTTTTCCTTCTCACGCTGAGTTCTCTTTTTGTAGTTATCAAACTCTGCCATAAGTCGAAGATATTTATCCTGCCAATCGGTCTCGTCTTTTTTTGCTTCGGTGATTACCTCTGCCTGCTCCTCGATTGTTGGAATTTCATTCTCCACAACGTCGGGTTGCTCCGTAGTTGTTTTCTTCTTAGCCATTTTATCTAGTCCTTTCTTACTTATCATCCAAACCGCTTGCCAGCTGTTTTGTGAAATATTCAAGCATGGAAACTGCCTTCGCATAATCCATACGTTTTGGTCCGATAATGCCTATTGCGCCGAACTGATGGTCATGAATGTGGTAATGAGAAAGCACCACTGAACAATCACGCATTTCATTAACAAGATTTTCACTGCCAATGAAAACCTGTATATCTTTATTAGTTGATAAAGGCTTAAACATTCTCTTAATATTATGCTCATCCTCTAAGAAATCAAGCAACTCTTTCGCTCTGGCAATATTACTGTATTCGGGATAGCTCAATATATTACTTACACCACCAAGAAATACATCAGAATCACTTACCTCGTCAAGACACTCATATACAAAAATAAGCATTTGTTGAAGTAGTTCATGATAATCAGGGATGGTATTCTTAACTGCCATAAGCTCATCAATATTTATTTCGTCAACCCGTCTATTGGCTATAATCTGATTAAGAAGCCCTGAAAGCGTATTAAGAAATCCCCTTTCAACAGGATGAGAAACTGCAATCTGTTTTGTCTTAACTGTACTGGCACTTGTAATAATAACAAGAAGCACAGTATATCTATCCACTACCATCATCTGAATCTGACGAATTGTTGTTTCCTCTGTTTCAGGTGTAATAGCAACGATTGTACAGTTGGTCATCTTGGAACATATAGATGAAATTTCTCTTGCGAGAACGCCTACTTCGGAAATCTTACTCTCAAGCAGTGTACGAAGAAGCGCAATCTCATCCATATTGAGCTTGTATCTGTTCATAAGGCGGTCTACATAGTATCTATAGCCTTTTTCAGAAGGAACTCGGCCTGCAGAGGTATGAGGCTGTTCTAAAAAACCCATTTCCTCAAGGTCCGCCATCTCATTACGAATGGTAGCAGGCGAAAGATTGAAAAGCTCATTTTTAGCAATTGTGCGTGAACCAACAGGCTCAGCTGTAGAAATATAGCTCTCTATTATAGCGCCAAGAATATTGCTTTTTCTTTCATTAAGCTCCATTTTCTCACCTTCTTTTTTCCTCTGATCTGTGACTGTATTAAATAAGTATTTGATTAGCACTCAACTGCTTCGAGTGCTAACAAGTATAAGATACCACTTATTCCACCACTTGTCAATAGATTTTTTTAAATATATTTTTATTATAAATACAATCGCTTCGTTTCCCTTGCATTTTTCTGCCTTTCGTGTTAAGATATTATAGAAGCAACTTATCATAGGGGTGGTTGAATGAAAAGATTAATAGCTATACTATTTGTAATCGTCATAATGTTTACCTTGACCTGTTGTTCCTTAAATAACCCCAATTCAATTGTTTCCGGCTTGGCATATCAGCCTGGTGAATGGAACAAGGGAACATACAACAGTGCCTTTCTAAACACCTCCATTGTTCTTTCAGGTAATTGGTATTCTGTTTCAGAAAAGGAATTAGCACGTGAAAAAGAGGTAATTATTAAAGAATCAATGGAAGATACAGATGCAACCGAAGAAGAGGTTGAAAGAGGCGTTGAATACGAACTAAAAATTGCAAATGAAACCTCGCAGGCTGACTTATCTATCGTTCATAAGGATATGGATATTATCTACAGTATGGCATATTCAGAAGAAGATATTATGAATGCCTACAAACAAAATATGCAGAATTTAAGCAATGATGATATGCATATTATCTCAATGAGCAGTCCACAATGGGTTCCGCTTGGTGAAAACGAATACTATATGCTAGAAATTGAATATTCATATCAAAGAACAATGACAACATATCAAAGAATATATCTTCGAAAGATCGGAACATATATGACAACACTTACAATGTCAGCAATTGACAAAGCGGAATTTAACCGCCTTGAAGATATGTTTGGACCTTATATAAAACAATAAAATCTTATTATAACAAAAAAGAAGTCGGGATAAACCCCGACTTCTTTTTTGTTATATCAACTTACTTTACTTCAAACTTTACTACACCGCTCAAAGGTCTGATGCTTGTATATCCATCAATTACAAATGCCTTGATTGCGATAGCATTGCCTACTTCTACTGCATTAAGACTTGCTGTCTTTTCTTCGGTTAGCTTAACCTGTACAAGCTCATTATTTGCGTTGTATGCAGCAATAACAAGTATGCCATCAAGAGTTGTAGTTGCTACAGCACCATTTGTCTTATCGAACATAATAGTAACATCTGTATTTTCCTTTTCAAGAGAATATGTGTACTTTCTTGGAGTAACGGTCTTTTCATCATTTGCCACACTTGTAAGGTCAAATTCATCTGTTGCAATAGCGTGGAATGTATGACTGCCCTCTGTTGCCTGTGTCCAGTTATATGTCCATATATCTTCATTCTCTGTGCTCTGAACAGCATTGCCAACTGATATGCCGTCGATAAATAGCTCTACCGTATTAACATCATCATCAAAACCACGAGCATCAATTGTAATTACTGCTGTACCATTCTTTACAGGGGTGTCAGTAATACCCTTAATCATAGGAGTAAAGTTATATGGATTTGAGTATGTACCTGTCGCAGAATCATATGACTTAAACTGAATCTTTGCATCATCTGTTCTGAATGGTGCCATAGGAAGTCCTGCACTATTAACGAGGTTTACATTCCAAGTGCTTCCAATCCTATTTGGAACATCCTCACAAGCATAACGGATATAAGGAGTACCAACGATGCCTGAAACATCTATTTCAACAGTATTGCCAACAAGGGTTGCATTTGCATTTACAAAATTCATGTCGTCACCCGCAACCTTAAACGCTGTTGGTGCAAGGCCATCCTTTGTTGAAAGACCTGCGCCTACATCATTAAAGTAGATAATAGCCTTACCATCTACGATTTCGTGATAGTCATAGTTTGGCGATTTCCAAACAAGGTCTGGGTCAGGGCTTGCAAAATTTTGCAGGATAAGTCCGGCTCTTAGGCCAACCTTATCTTTACCGCCCGGATGAACAGAACCGATTGAACCGGTGTCAATCGTAACAACAGTTTCTACACCTTCAAAATGCTTACTTACATTATATTCGCCCTCTCTTACAATCCAGAAATGACGGAATGCAGAGCTATACCCTGCTACTGCATCATATACAGGGAGCTGAACAATAATAAAGTTGAGGTCCTCATCAAACTGTTCTCTGTATGACTGGATATATGAAGTAAGGGATTTTTCATATAATCTTGAGTGCTGTGAATCTGATTCACCCTGATACCAAAGGATATGACCAATTGTATACCCTGTCCAAGGCGCAATCATCTGATTATAGAAAGTTTCTGTCTTATCAAGCTTCTTATTATCAGGGTCATAGTCAAATGCATCATTTGGAACCCAAAGGCTAATGCCTGAACCGCTTACTGCTGACTGAATAAGTCCAACAGGAACCTGTTCATTCTGTGACATAAAGTAGTTATAACCTGTAAGGTAACCTACGCTTGAGAAAGCCTTAATAAGTGTTGTTGTAGTTACATCCCATGTGCCATTTAAAACATCATCCTGAGGCGAATTTGCATCACCCGAAGATGTCTTAAAAAGCCTGATGCCCGGCTTTGGATTATAGCTGGCAAAAGTATGCTGATTGCCGATACCAGCTGTCATATTTGACTGTCCAGAGCAGATAATAACTTCACCAATAGCAACATTCTGCATGGTCTTTACTGTGCCATCTGATGCGCTGAATTTAAGTGTTGTACTCTGCGTTGTAGGCATCGGGGGAAGGATAATCTGCCATTTGCCATTTACAACTGTAGCAGATGCCTTATTGCCAAGAATTTCGGCAGTTACTACTGTACCATCAGTACCAAAACCTGTAAGTTTTACACGCTTGTTTCTCTGAAGTACCATATTATCACAAATCATTTTGGGGAAGTTCATTCCGCTAACCATAAGGTCAAATTCGCTGCCAATTCCAATCTTACCATCTGCTGATTTAGCTATTGTTTTAATTGTATAATTACCAACATCAAGAGTCTTATTGAGTGCGAATGTATATGGCGAAGCAGTTGTTGAACCTTCTACAGCTGTCGGAGGTGTAAGCATTGCAATGCCAAGAGTTTTGCCATTTGCAAAAATCTCAAGCTCAGTAATTGCAGAACCACTTGATTCTACTACTGTACCTGTAAAGGCTATTTCAGTGCCAGTAAGAATAGTTGAACCCGCAACAGGAGTTGTATATTCAATAGTTATATATGCACCGATTTCGGCATCTTCTGAAAGGACAGTTACACTTGCATTTGAAGATACATCGTCTTCTCCAAGTGCATTATATGCCCGTGCATAAATTGTATAGTCACCCATCTCGGTAGGTGTCCATGTTGTTTCATATGGAGCTGCTGTAGCTTCTGCCACCTTAGTATTATTTGCATAATACTCTATCTTTGTGATTGTTGTATTATCACAAGCTGCAGTTGCCGCAAGATTAATAGGCTTATTAGCGTTTGCCATGAAGCCATCACTTGGAGCAGTGAGAGTTACAATAGGCATTGTCTGAGGAAGCCTTACCTTTTCTGTAAGCTGTGCATAAACAGGTGCACCTACATTAAGGGTGGAATCTGCATTTTTAGGTGTAATTGTTACACGAATATATTTACCATCATTGGTTTCCTGGATCATATATGATGGAGGATTTGATGCAGAACATTCCTGAACTTTGAGAGGGAATACTTCTGATGATGTAAAATCTGCCTCCTCGCAAACTTCCCAAACTGCGACAGACCCGCTTTCTGCTCTACCCATTGGGTCTATATATGTATATGAGGTTGTGAGCGTTGTATCCACAACATTAATTCCATCGAGAACAAGGTTTTCTACCATAGGCTCACCTTGTGCACGAACAAAGGTTGTATCGGTTGGGAAAAACGCCTGCCACTCTGTAGCATTATATCCTACACCGTCAGCAGGATAGTTTACTGTGAGTAGTTTGCATCCACTAAATGAATTTGTAGATGCGATTGTCGGAGCATTTTTGCCTTCAAAAGTAATAGTTCTCAAAGCCGCTGAGTTCTTGAATGCTTCTGTATCAATTGAAGTAACCTCGCCCTTAACGATTACAGTTTTAAGGCTGTTTGCCACTGAAGCTAACTGCTTTGTAATTGCGGTAACTTTTTCAGGAAGTACAAGCTCTGTAATGCCTGCACCTGAAAATGCAAATGAACCAACTGTATCTACCACATCAGGAATTGTAAAGGACTTAAGTGCTGTACATGATCTGAATGTTGTCCCCGGAAGTGTTGTATATGGGAAGAGGAAATTAACCTCAGTAAGCTTTGTACAACCATAGAACATTGACCCGCCAAATTCTTTTACTGTACTTGGAACTGTCACACTTGGAATTGCAGTGAACTGAAGCGCGCCAGTTTCGATTGTTTCCAATCCCTCGGGGAGATTGATTGTTGTAATTTCCTTATCACCGGCAAAGCAAAGTGAACCAATTGTTTTTATGGTTGATGGAAGCCTAACAGTAGTAATGCCTCTTAATGCTCTGAAGCCGTTGCTACCTACTTTGGTGATTCCCTCTGAAACAATAAGAGTTCTTATACCAGGATTTGTTGATATAGCCTTACCGCCTGTAAGGATATATGAAGCGGTTGTGTCAAAGGTATATTCTATACCATTATATAGAAACTTATAAGGAATAACTACCTTCTCCGCTGTAACAATATAATCTGATACACCGCTAAGCTTAAAGGTATGCTTTGTTGCATCTAGCGTAGCCTTAAAGTAATACCCTCCCGTTA
>JAQVYH010000034.1 GCA_029004515.1 Eubacteriales bacterium
TATGGAAAAAGAGGGAATGATATATCCATGGGATAACCTTAAAATCATTGCCCAGCCAAACGCTCCAACGGTAGAAATAGGCGAAGCACAGGGATATATTGATAATGAACTGCTTAAAACATCATTCATAATCTCACCACAAACTAAAGGTGCAGATATAATGTGCGGACTCGGTCTTATCCCTGAAGCGGATGAAGCAATGCAGGTAAGGATTAGCAATAAACACAATCTTCCATCCAAATACACAACACTTTCTATGACAGTAAACTCCCTTGAAAATAATAGTTCTGTTTCATTTGCAGTAACAGGGGCAGAGGGTAGCGGGTCGGACAAGCCAAATTCGTCAAAGAAAAATGCTCTTGCACTCCTTGGAATGCAGAGCATATATGGAAATATCGGCTCTGCTGGCGAAACTGCAGGCAGATTATGGGAGATAATGACCTCGCACCCAACACCATCTATATTTGTGATGCAGATTAAAAAGGGTGTTGAAAGTCTTTTTAACTTCGTACAGACAGGTGAATATGACCTTCTTCCACAGAGGTTACTTGATGTATTTGAATTGTGGCTTGAAATGTTTCCATCAGACAGTATTTTCGCTAAAAAATTAGATGCTCTTGTATATATGAACAGAAAATGAGGGAAGTCTTTCAAGATTTTTTAACAAAATGCCCTTGCCAAATCTTGTAAATTAGTGTAAAATATACACGATGCGGCAGAATGTGTCTATTTGCATATGCACATTCCATACAACACGCGCAAAATAATAATAATATTTTTTATAAATGGAGGTAATTGATATGGCAGTAAAAGTTGCTATCAATGGTTTTGGTCGTATCGGTCGTTTGGCATTCCGTCAGATGTTCGGTGCAGAAGGTTATGAGGTTGTAGCTATCAACGATCTTACAAGCCCAAAAATGCTTGCTCATCTTCTTAAGTATGATTCAGCACAGGGTACGTATGCTTTAGCTAGCAAGGTTGAAGCTGGTGATGATTCAATCACAGTTGACGGTAAGACAATTAGAATTTACGCTGAAAGAGATGCTAAGAATCTTCCTTGGGGACAGATTGGCGTAGACGTAGTTCTTGAATGTACAGGTTTCTACACATCAAAGGATAAGGCATCAGCTCACATCGAAGCTGGCGCTAAGAAGGTAGTTATTTCAGCTCCAGCTGGTAACGATCTTCCAACAGTTGTATTCAACACAAACCACGATATCCTTAAGGCTGACGACACAGTTATTTCAGCTGCTTCTTGCACAACTAACTGTCTCGCTCCTATGGCGGATGCTCTTAACAAGTACGCTCAGATCCAGTCAGGTATCATGAGCACAATCCACGCTTACACAGGTGACCAGATGACTCTTGATGGTCCTCAGGCAAAGGGCGACCTTAGAAGATCAAGAGCTGCTGCAGCTAACATCGTTCCTAACTCAACAGGCGCTGCTAAGGCTATCGGTCTTGTTATTCCTGAACTTAACGGTAAGCTTATCGGTTCAGCTCAGCGTGTTCCTGTTATTACAGGTTCAACAACAATCCTTACAGCAGTTGTTAAGGGTTCAGACGTTACAGTTGACGGTATCAATGCTGCTATGAAGGCTGCTGCAAACGAATCATTCGGTTACAACACAGATGAAATCGTTTCTTCAGACGTTATCGGTATAACATTTGGTTCACTCTTCGATGCAACTCAGACAATGGTTACAAAGATCGGTGATGACCTTTATCAGGTACAGGTTGTTTCTTGGTATGACAACGAAAACTCATACACAAGCCAGATGGTTAGAACAATCAAGTACTTCGCTGAACTTGCTTAATTTTAGTAATTGTTAAATTCAAATACCTGTTTCGCAAATGCGAAACAGGTATTTTTTTTGCAAAAATCAGAGCACTTGACCGAAAGTCAAGTGCTCTCAGCGTGTCGACATACCTATCGACACGCTGGCAGGCTGCGAAAAAGGAAGTTAAATTCGACATTCCCGACATCGTCGGCGTACGAGGGTACGGTAGAGGTCGGGAAGGGCGAAAGCAAGCAATGGTGTAGGTTTTTCGATAAAACCTACACCATTTTACTTTTGTTCTTTATAGAAGTAGTTATAATGACAACTACTTTTTATTTTGCTTGTGGTTGAACGACTTTTTCGACGGTCTGAGAGCACTTGACTTTTAATCAAGTGCCCTCTTTTTATATATTGCCTTCAAAGACAAAATAATTATTATATTTATCTTTCAATGCCATTAGGTCTGAATCTGTCGGGAACAAACCAAACACTGCGCTTCCGCTACCCGTCATACAGGATGTATATGCTCCGTGATTTTTCATGGTATCACAAATATTATCTATCTCGGGGTATTCTTTTGCAATGCACTTTTGAATCCCATTACCAACCGCCTCTGCGATCTCTTCCCAACTTCCTTTTTCAAGAGCAGAAAGGAGCAAGTCAGAGCGCTGGGGTTCTTTGTAATCACCCAAAATTTCGTAGGCTCTCTTGGTATTTATTGAAAAGTTCGGCTTAATAAGTAATAGCTTACAAGATGGCAATGCTTTACAGGGAGATAGAATTTCACCGATTCCCTCTGCAAGGGCAGGCTCGTTATCAATAAAGAATGGTACATCTGCGCCCAACTTAACCGCCCACGCCTTTAATAAGTCATTCTCTGCACCGTATTCATAGATTTCATTAAGCGCCCTAAGTGTAGAAGCTGCATCAGCACTTCCTCCGCCAAGACCTGCTCCGGAGGGTGTTTTCTTATTAAGATACGCCTTCATGCCACCTTTGATTCCGGTTTTATCAAAGAACAATTGCGCCGCCTTGCACACAAGATTTCGTCCATCAACAGGGATTCTCTTGATATTGCACTTAAGACTTATTTCATCTGCCTTTTCAATTGTTAATTCATCACAAAGGGGTATTGGATGCATCACACTTCGAAGGAGATGATATCCATCCTGGCGAAGTCCAACCATATCCAAAGTGAGATTAATTTTTGCATTGCATTTCATTATCATAAGTAGTTCCCTTTCCTTAAATAATTTTAAGGTATCATAAGCTGTTGCCCCGGCATAAGGACTGATTGCTGGTCAAGACCATTTATACCCATTAACCTGTCTAGGGACACACGATATCTCTTGGCAATATTCCAGAGGGTATCGCCCTTGCGTACAAAATAAATCTTAACACAGTACGCACTACAGCTTTGTACTTGCTCTAGTGGTTTTTCCTCAACATCAGTTATGCAATTAATCTGCATGGTGCGCATTGCGCCTACACTGATGCATATATTACACCTTAGCTCGATTTCGTCAGGAAGATTAATATTATAGCTTATATTGTCAACATCCACATTTACATCGAAAAGGCATCTTTCATCAACCCCCTCCATCTCGAAGCTTGAGGTGAATGGCATTGTGTATTTATAGCTACTAACAGGCATATCAGGGTCAACCGTTCTATATAGGATTTCCCCTACGATATTGCCCTCTACAATAACATTTCTACCGTCAGGTGATGCTGTGACTGTGCCCGGAGATGCGCTTACATGAAGGACTCCCATAGCGTCAGGTTGTCCTGTGGGGATTGCAGCAACAGCTTTAACGCACTCTCTGTTGCACCTTTTTGCAACCAATTCTTCAAGCATAATGGGCTGGCTATTTATCTCCATATCACAGCTAGGTGAATACGCATCAGTTATAGCATTCAAGGTAACCTCTTTGCCTGCACTTACTACCGCATCCATCTGCACTTCTACAAAGATAATTCTATTATCTCCATCATTGTCCTGCTTAGCAGAGCAGTTGGTATTTTTATAGATAAAGTCTACAGAACAATCCTCGCCCTCGAATATATCAGGTAAATCCACAACCTCGGTAAATGGCAAAGCATATTCCATTGTCTGTAGGGATGTTGGTTCAATATCGCACAAATATAAAACGGAACACAAAAGTTCTCCTTTTACAACCGCTTTTGTCCCTGCATAGCGCACCTCCTTATTACAAAGGCGCACATTTGCCCTTAAAATTTCATCCGCATCAGACTTACCTTGCGGAATGTCAAAGGTTTCTTTAACAACAATCTCTGTCACAGCCTGCGGCGACGAAACAAATGCCTTTATGGGACTTGACATAACCTGACAATCATTGGACTCAATACCAACAATAATAGGTAATTCCCTTTCGCGCATAAGGCAATAGTCAATGGCAACAGTTGTGCTGATAGATAACTTTCGGCTGTTGATAATTCGGCAATCAAGCCTTTCCATACTGCAACATGCCTCAACAGACAAACCCTTGGTAATATCCTTACTATTCACCTGGTGGGTGAAACTTTGCTGAGTACGGATATTCTTAACTCCGCCACCATCTGCCGCATAGAGAATACAAACATCCAAACGACAATCAAACAAAAGTTTTCCTTCAAATAGTGTTTTGTCCATTATAACAGGATTTGCATCGATCTGCAAGATGCGTAATACATCAGGCTTTGTATCCGGGACGATAATGTCAATATCTGTAAAAGCCTCGCAGCCTGTACGGATTACGACCTCCCTTTGAGCCAGCATCTCTTTTCTAAGCTCAATTGGCATAAATTTTTTCCTCCTTGTTCCATTTATATCTTTTATAAATGCATATGACAAGCAGTCCCATTTTATTCCTAATCCTCGCAACCTGTTATTCTGCACAAAAACGCCGCCTTATCTTTGTGTTACATTACTATTGAATAAAGAGTAACGAAAGGAGTACACTTAAATTTAGAAGGGTGGTGCTTTATATGAAAAAGTTGTTATCATCAATACTCGTTTTTGCTATGGTCATTTCATTATGTCCTGCTATGCTTGCCAATGCAGATGGAACAGACCTTTATGCAAGACAGATTGAGAAGATTCCTTATTACAGTAATGGACAGATGGTCTGGAATATTACTGAATTTGGACAAACCTTTACCTTTAAGGGTGAATCAAACTATGATGCAAGCGGAACTACCAGAATGAAAAGACTGACCGCCTCCAACCAGGATGAAATCTGGCGTCTTATGGGCGAACCTGAATACTTATTCACAGGTTGGTCCGCCGGCGGAACAAAAGAAAAGCTTGACAACGGTGAAATATATTCACAGCTTGATTTAGGCGACGCGACCCCAATTGATGAGGTTCAGGTTACATATCTTCCTGCTGCCAATATAAAGAATGGTCAAAACTATTCTATTGGCAAGATTCCTAAAATCTATCGTTTTGAAACAAGTAATGACGGTATAGTCTATACACCTGTCAAAACAGTTATTACAGATCTTTCTGAGTACAAAGACACAATTACAACTAAAGAAGAATATATTGAAGCGCTAGGGAACAATCCTGAATTGTATGACCTTATGTACGCCCACAGCGTTGTATTTGATAATACATTAAATTGCAGATATCTTCGTTTTGTAATGGTTCAGCCTACACAGGATTGGCTTTGGAACGAAGGTAATGGCGATCGTGAAACCACTATCACCAACTATCAATTGTTCACATACAACACTTGGAAGGATGATGAAAACGCATCTGCAACAAGTATTGCTGTAAAGGATAGCAATGGTATCTACCAATTTTCAAATAATGGAAGTGACAGAAACATTATCGGTTTCACAGGTGAAGCTGGTCTTTCATCAAAGGCTGCTTCCCGTGTTACATATAAGGACGAAACAATCGGCAGAGATTGGAATTTAGACGAAGGTACTCTTCAGTCGTCTTGGGGTGGATTTGCTCTTACAACGGGGGACTATACCAACTACACAAAAGAGAATGTATATCTTCAGTATGACTTTGGTTATCCGGAGAGAATCGATGCTATCGAGCAATCCTTCAGAAACACCGAAGATGCAACAAAGGTAAACGACATTCCAAAGACGATCCGTATCGACTATGGTAATAAAAATTCAAGAGGCTTAACAGAGTGGACAAAGGGCGAAGTCTTCACATTTGATATGTCCGACCCTCTAAGTGTAGGTACAGAAAAAGCATTAGCATACAACAATTTCCTTGCTAATGGCACTTCTACTAAAAAAGAAAAGTTGTTCCTCGCTCAATCCACAACTCTCGAGCTTGCACAGCCTGTTATCGCAAGATTCATGAGAATTGTATATCTTCAGCCAACACAGAATGGCAGTTTGCCATCTGAAAACAAGTTGAAAATTAAGAAAACCATTATAACAGACCTAGAAGGATTAGCAATGCCTAATAATTTGGCAAGTGGTGCTCAGGTTCCATTTAATCCCGATGGTTCTATAGCTTTTGTAAATGTAACTGATGATAACATCAGATATAGCGGAGAAACAAATGCTGATTATCCTGTCTCCAGACTTAAGGCTTCTCCTTATATTAACTGGAAAGACTGGTACTATAGACATCTCATTTATAGAAACAACAATAGCTGGACAGGATTACAGGCAACACCTGCAAACTTTACTAACGGCAAGATTTACTTGGAACTTGACTTTGGTAAAGAGATAGATGTTGACTCTTTCCTTGTTGATTTCAAGACTTATCGTTCTGCTGACGAGGCCGGTAAATATGCGGCAAAGGCTGAACATTACAACTCAATTCCATCAAGAGTAAGAATTGACTATGGTATTGTAGATGACACTAACAAAATTAAGTGGACAGAGGGAAAGACCTTTGATTACACATTAGATTCATACAGCTTGTTGTCACAGTATACAAAAAATGACCTTGTTGCAGCATACAACACAACTGAGGGCGACCGTACAACGGAACAGATAGCTATGGTAGAAGCAGTAAATGCCATTCCTACTGAAGCAACATATGATTTGGGATATAAGAATGCAAGACTTTTGAGATATGTAATTCTCGACCCTGTTCAGTCGGGCATTGAAAACAACTCAACCTCACTGTACACTTGGTATCTCTACTCTACAACTGTATATGGCGCAAATGTTCAGACTCCTGTAACATCTGCAACAATCAGTAATGCTACTGTTAATAGTATAAGTTATGCTATTACCCTTGCAGAAGAAGATAAAGATGCGGTGATATTCGCAGCTCTTTATGACGGTGATTACCTTGTAGGTGTTCAAAGGATTACTGCAAACAGTATATCAGCTACATTCCCAAGCACCGCTGCTGACAATGCAAAAATCTTTATTTGGGATAATCTATTATCCATTAAACCATTGTCACTTGCAGAGTTTCCGATTAACTAAATAGCATTTTTTTACAGCCTCACATTTTGTGGGGCTGTTTTTTTTCTACATAAAATGCTTGCATTCGCACTCTAATTAATATATACTGTTATTTGTATAAAGATGAAATGAAGTGATTAAATGCTTTCAAAAATATATAGTGTGGGTCTTTTGGGGATAGATGGCTTTACTGTTACTGTGGAAGCAGACATCAGTAGCGGGATGCCATCATTTGAAATAGTTGGATTGCCCGATGCAACCATTAAGGAATCAAAGGACAGAATTCGTGCTGCAATGAGGAACTGCAATCTTCCTTTCCCATCAAAGCACATTACAGTTAATCTTGCGCCTGCTAACATGAAAAAAGAAGGTGCAACATATGACCTGCCAATTGCGGTTTCAATTATGGTAGCAACATCTACCATTGACAAAGAGTTTTTAGATCAATCTGTATTTATCGGAGAGCTTGCACTAGACGGGAGCCTCAGGGGGATAAATGGAATTCTCCCCATGGCAATAGCCGCCAAGAGCAATGGTTTCGAAAGAATTTTTGTTCCATCTGAAAATGCCCAGGAAGCATCTATAATCGAGGGAATTGCAATATATCCTGTAAAAAATCTTTACGAACTTCTTGAGCACCTGCAAGGGACAAGCCCTATAATTCCTATATTCGGCAACAGCTCAGGAGTACTCAGAAACAATGGCTTTTATGGCGTTGACTTTGCAGATGTAAAGGGACAAGAGTCAGTTAAAAGGGCTGTCGAAGTTGCAGTTGCAGGCGGGCACAATGTTCTTATGATTGGAAGTCCGGGGTCCGGCAAAAGTATGATTGCCAGAAGAATCCCTACTATTCTTCCTGATATGACTAATGAAGAGGCAATAGAGGTCACAAAAATTCACTCGGTCGCAGGAACAATCCCGCCGGGAGAGTCTTTTATGTCAAAAAGACCCTTTAGAAGCCCCCATCACACCATATCTTCAGCAGGTCTTGCAGGCGGTGGACCAAATCCAAAACCGGGAGAACTAAGCCTTGCTCATCACGGCGTACTCTTTATGGACGAGCTTCCCGAATTTCATAAGGACGTTCTTGAGGTTCTAAGGCAACCAATGGAAGATGGATTTGTTACTATCTCGCGAGTAATGGGAACCGTTGCATATCCTTGCAACACCTTATTTGTAGGAGCAATGAACCCTTGCAAATGTGGATATCACGGGGATGAGGAGCATATTTGCCGATGCACGCCCCAATCTATTGAAAAATATCGTAGCCGTATAAGTGGTCCTCTTATGGACAGAATTGACATACATATAACAGTTCCGTCAGTTAAGTTTAACGACTTGCATTCAAAGCAGCAAGGAGAACGTTCCACTCAAATCAAGCAAAGAGTTGACAAGGCCAGAGAAATACAGCTAAGTCGCTTTGCAGGAGAGGGAATATTCTCAAACGCACAAATGAGTGCCTCACAGATAGAAAGATACTGCGCGCTTGATGAGGATAGCAAAAACCTATTAGAGCTTGCATATTCTAAATTAGGCTTAAGTGCAAGAGCCCACAGTAGAATCCTTAAGGTAGCAAGAACAATTGCCGATCTTGATGATAGTATGCACATCTGCGCTGACCATATTGCAGAAGCAATACAATATCGCAGATTAGACAGAGATTATATGGGAGTGTGAATATCTATTGAAGGTACTAATGCTAACAAACGGAATGGAAATAGGTGGAGCTGAAACTCATATTCTTGAGCTTTCAAGCGAGCTTGTAAGAATGGGTCACGAGGTATGTGTTATTTCAAGCGGAGGAGTATATGTCCGCGAACTTGAAGTTTGTGGAATAGTTCACGTCAACGCACCTCTTAACTCACATCGTCCAAGCAAACTCATAAAATCCTATTTCATTATTAAAAATGTCATTAATGCAGGAAATTTTGATATCGTCCATGCACACGCACGAATTCCTGCAGCCCTTTGCGGATTGCTTCAAAAGAAGTTGAGATTCCGCTTTATGACAACTGCCCACTGGGTATTTAAAGTAACTCCTCTTTTTAAGCTTATGGCAAATTGGGGTGAAAAGACCGTTGCTGTTTCAGAGGATATTAAGAAATATCTTATTGATAACTATGGAACAAAGGAAAAGGATATCTCCGTTACAATTAACGGTATCGATGTTCAGAAGTTTAGCCCTGATATTGATTGTGATCTATTGAAAAGTGAGCTCGATATCAACAACGATTTAACAAAAATCGTATATGTCAGCCGAATGGATACAGACAGAAGCAAGGTAGCCTTTATGCTCCTTGAAGCACTAGAGATGCTCGACAACCCACAGCTTCAGGCAATTATAGTGGGCGGAGGCAATGACCTTAGCAGATTAGAGCTTGCTGCCCAGCATACTAACAGAGTATTGGGCAGACGGGCAGCAATCGTAACAGGGGCAAGAACGGATATCAACAAATGCATCGCAGTTGGTGATATATTTGTTGGAGTAAGCCGTGCGGCTCTTGAGGCAATGTCATGTTCAAAGCCTGTTATCATCGCAGGCAACGAAGGATACATCGGCATCTTCAGTGAAGAAACCTTCCCTGTATCCCTCCAGACTAATTTCTGTTGCAGGGGTTGTAGGGACGCAACTCCACAGCTAATTGTTAATGATATCAACACCTTGTTGAAATCCGATATGAGGGCTGTTGGAGAATATAATCGCAATCTTATTATAGAACGCTACTCAGTTAGCCGAATGACCTATGATTATATGGGAGCATATACAAAGCTTCTTGAGAAGCCAAGCAAAGGCGTGGTTATCAGCGGTTATTATGGCTACAACAACACCGGTGATGACTCGGTCCTTGGTGTTATTATAAATAATATTAAAGAAAAGTCTCCGGATATGAAGATTACAGTTCTTTCAGCAAGGCCGGAGGAAACAAAAAGGGTTTATGGTGTTGACAGTATTAACCGATACAGCTTCATCAAACTCTCAAAAATGATGAAGGACACAGCCCTTCTTATCAGCGGCGGCGGTAGTCTTTTCCAAGACGCAACAAGCACAAAGTCACTTCTATATTATATCGCTGTGATAAAAACCGCACTTCGTAAAAAGGTTAAGGTTATGATATATTCCAACGGTATCGGGCCGATTAATAGCAAACGAAACAGAATATATACCCAAAACATTCTGGAAAAGGTTGACCTTATAACCCTTCGTGATGAAGACTCTTTTGCAGAAATTAAGGCACTTGATGTTAAGAGAAGTGACATTCAAATAACAGCAGACCCGGCATTTGCAATGGTTCCTGCAACTCAAAGAAGGCTTCGTGAAGTGCTTGAAGGGGAAAACATTGATTTTGACACAAGATATGTGATAATTTCCGTTCGTAAATGGAAGCACAATTGCGAAGAATTTGAAGAAGCAGTTGCTACAGTTAGTGCATACATCAAGCAGATTCTTGGTTTTGAACCTTTATTCCTTCCTATGCAACGCTCTGTCGATACAGACATCTGTAACAAAATAATGTCTATTGCAGGATGTGGAAGTATAATAAAAGGAAAATACACCGGTGACGAATTGATGGCTGTTATTTCAAAAGCTGAAGCGGTGGTAGGAATGAGGCTTCACACTCTTATATACGCTATTGCATCGGGTGTTCCTGTTGTTGGGCTTTCATACGACCCAAAGGTAGACGCTCTTATGGAGAGAGCAGGGGTTACAGCAAAACACTCAGTTTCTAGTCTAAACGCAGACCTTGTATGCAGAAGTATCAAATCACTTACGGAGGACAAAGAAAGATATTCTGCGGCAATGGCCGACACCGCAACAACCCTTCGCAACAAAACAGAAATAGATAAGAAAATACTAGGTGAGCTTATATAATAAGCCATATTTCAAACTGCGTAAGAATAAATATTTATATAAAGGAAGATTAATAAACAAGATGCGTGTAATGTCAATAGATTTCGGCGACAGTCGTACAGGTATCGCCATCTCCGACAACGGAGGAATCCTCGCAAGCGGAGTAGAAACCATATTTGAAAAGAATCCCAAGGCAGTTGCAAAGCGTGCGGCGCAGCTCTCAAAAGAGCTTGAGGCACAGCGTATTGTTGTTGGTATGCCAAAGAATATGGATGGAAGCATAGGTTTTCGTGGGGAAACAACTCTCTCTTTTATAGAGCGACTGAAGAAATACACAGATCTCACAATTGACACCTTCGATGAAAGACTCACCACGGTATCAGCACAGATAACTCTCAATGAGGCAAACATCAGGGGTGACAAACGCAAACAGGTCATTGACACGGTTGCAGCAGAAATAATATTACAAGCATATTTGGATTATATTAAAGGAGGAAAGCAAAATGGGAGATAAGGAATTTTTAGAAACAGAAGAAAACATCGGTATAATAGAGCTTATAGATGAGAATGGTGAGGCTGTTCAGTTTGAACATCTTGACACACTAGAGCTTGATGGTATTACCTATGTTATACTTACACCTTACACAGGTAATGAAGATGAAGAAGAAAGTGATGTTTTCATTATGGAAATTGTTACTGAGAATGGAGAAGACATCCTTGTAACTGTTGAAGACGGCGGAAGAATCCAGAAGGTCTTCGAAGAATTCAAAGCTAGAACAAAGGATGATTTTGATTTCGTTAATTAATGTCACTATTTTTTAACAAAATTGTCACTAATTTATGAAGGATTACATATTGTAAATTATGAGCACTTATGGCATAATAGGTATGTACCCTGTGGTGTGCGTAAAAGGGATAAAATTTATAACCAACACTTATTAAATGGGAGCCTATTCTCTGAGAGTGGTGTTTATGCCCTCCAGCTTAAGCTGTCAGAGGGAAATCTAAAGCAATCAGGAGGCACCCACCTGCGAAAGCAGGTTGTAAATTTTGCCCAGAACGGCACAACGGGGATAGCATAAAAACAGAGGATTGAGCAATAGCTCAATCCTTTTTGTTTTACCCCTTGTTTTACCCCTTGTTTTACCCTTTTTGTTTTACCCTTTTTAGGATTCCCAGAATTCAGATAGCAGCAATGCCCCAAGTCCTATAATCAAAGGCATATCCCTCTCCTGCCCATCTTCAAAAATCAAAAGCATGATTAAGCCAATGATAACCAGGTCATCCAGCTGTATTCCACCCAAAAAGCCGCCATCCTCTTTCAAAGGGTATGTAAGTGTGGGGATTCTTGGTGCACGAAACCGCCTCGGCTTTTTGGGAGGCGGAGGCGGTGGTGGTGCAGGAATTCTTTGTGGGTCAACTCTTACCTCATTTTCAAAGGGGCTGTAATATCTTCTATAAGCCATATCTTTGCATCACCTCTTAAATCCTTTGCCAAACAGCGATGATGGTAAGTCGCTATATCGCATTAGATTCATAATAATATCAAACTTCTGTTGCCTTCTACTACTTAAATATGGTTTTAGCGCACTCATAAGCTGCATACGAGGTGCCCTAGTACCGCCTTGCAAGGTGGAGAGCAAGTTTCCATAGTTGCCCAGATTAGACAATGGGTCGGATGCACCCTCCTCACTACTACTCGTCATTCCCTTCATCAGAGAATTTAAGGACTCCTGTCCTTGAGGACTATTCATCATTTCTCTTAAAGAGTCAATTGCCTTAGAAATATCTTCCATCGATCAATTATCACTTCCTATCGCAAAATTGATTTAGCTTATCAAGAATTTCCTTGTTGCTAACGCTATTGATGCCCTTACCGGATTTGCTAGTAGAATCAATTGAACTCAGCTTTTGCAAGAGCTCTTTTTTGTCCATAGTCGCGAGCTTTTTGCGAAGCTCTTCAGCTTCAGGTACGTTCATAAGCTTTTTTGCCCGCTCGATTCCTTCTTGAAGCTCTGCCTGACTAAACTGTCCCATAATCTCATTAATATCTTTCATTTTTCTGCCTCCCTCCTTACTTAATAATAGGAAATACCGCCATACATAAGGGGGATTTATGTTTCTCGTAACGAGTTATTGGTAATCACATTAAATTGTATGGCGTCATTCCCATTAATATAACAACTTTTATCTACAAAAGATTAATATAACTACTATTACGAAGCATAATATTTCGCAATTACTACCGCTTCTGGAATTACAGCAACTGTTATGCGTAGATTCCACAGCACAGGAATCGCTGTTATGATAGCCGCATCCACAATCACTCATATTGTTGTTTTGCCAGCTATTATTTGACCATCCACAATTCATAGAATAACACCTCCTTGCTATTCTATACTATGCATTTGCATTTGTTCTTGACACTTGCAACCCCTTGTGATATTATGCAAATTGAGGTGCTATGATATGTCATCATTAATGGTTATAAGCGACACCCACGGGATGACCACAAATATAATGAATATTTTATCTGGTAGTAATGAGATAACCCATGTTGTTCATCTAGGAGATAAAGTAACGGATGCAGATGATATTCAAACGGTTTTCCCGCAAATTAAAGTCATCAAAGTAGCAGGGAACAATGACTTTTTTTCAAGAGAAAGAGAAGAGATCATTTTCGAGTGGAATGATATAAAGTTTTTCGCATGTCACGGTCACAAATACGGAGTTAGGGGAAGCAAAGGTATTCTTGCAAAAAGAGTAAAGGAAACCGGCGCAAATTTTGGCCTATTTGGACACACTCATATAAAATTTAATGAAGAGGTGGATGGAGTTAGGCTTTTAAATCCATCTAGTACAGGATATTTTATTATTAATAAAGATAAAAGCTATGTATATAGAGATTTATACTAATAAAGGAGATTACTAAAATGGAAAGACTTTTTAACACACACAACATTAGAAATCAGTACTGCCTTGACGGGATGTGGGATTTTCAGACTGTCGAATCTGAATCATTACCGGCAGAGTACACCGACACAATGGCAGTGCCATCCTGTTGGGAAATGGACATCAAATATGTTCGTTATAAAGGCTATGCAGCTTATAGAAAAGTCATAAATGTTGAAAAGGACGGGAACATTCGCCTTCTTTTCAAAGGGGTAAGCCATTCCGGAACAGTTTATTTCGATGGCAAAAGGGTAGGCTTTCACTACAACGCTTTTACTCCATTTAGCGTAGTAGTTCCAAATGTGGCAAAGGGTGAACATACAATTGAGGTTGTAGCAGACAATCACTTTTCTGAAAAGTCAACCCTCCATATACCTAATGACTACTTTACATATGGCGGAATAACAAGACCCACCTTTTATGAAATTATATCTGATTTATATATAGAGCGCTCTGAATTTGAGCCTATTTTTGATAAAGGTAATTGGTCTGCTAATGTTCGAGTTTTTATAAGAAATATATCAGACAAAAAAGAAAATTGCCAAATAACAATTTCATGTGCCGGTTCACAAGAAATAGTTTCAGGTGAAATTTCTGCAAATGGTGAAACAATGTTAACAGCTACAATGACCTTCAATGATGTAAAGCCTTGGAGCAATAAGGACCCTAATCTTTATTTGCTCGATTGCGTCTTATCTTTAAACGGAGAAGATATTGACGACCTTACTGACCGCGTAGGTATGAGAGTTGTTGGTATTGACGGACACAGAGTTACTGTAAACGGAGAACCAATTATTATGATTGGTGTAAACCGTCACGAGGACCATGGTACAACAGGATGCGCAATTCCACTTCAGGTAATGTATTCTGATATTGCTCTTATTGAAGATATGGGCGCAAACGCTGTAAGAACATGCCACTATCCAAACGACGAAAGATTTCTTGACCTTTGTGACGAGAGAGGCATCTTTGTATGGGAAGAGCATCATAGCAGGGGACTTGATGATGTAGACATTACACCACCACTCTTTATGGAGCAATCACAGCAGGTTACATATGAAATGCTCAACTATCACTACAACCATCCATCAATTGTCGTTTGGGGTTGTTTAAACGAGTGCCCATCAGACTCTGAAATCGGTCGCCCTGTTTATGAGAAACATTTTGAAATGCTTCACACAGACAAGAGCAGACCTGCTAGTTTTGCAAGTAACAGATTAGAGAAGGATTGGTGTCTTGATTTAGTAGACATTTGTTCGTTTAATATTTATCCGCTTTGGTATGGTGATGAATCACCTGCAGACAGAATGACTCATATGAAGGAGTTCCTCACAAAAAAAGGTGTATTCCACAAACCTGTAATCATTAGTGAGTTTGGTGCCGGTGGTATCTATAACTTCCACGATGTTATGAATGTAAAGTGGAGTGAAGAATATCAGGCAGAGGTTATGGAAAAGAGCATCAAAGCTTACCTTGATGCAGAATTTGTAACCGGTATTTTTATCTGGCAATTCTGCGATACAAGAGTCACTCAGGAAAAATGGCCAATGAATCGCCCTAACAGCCGAAACAACAAAGGTCTTGTTGATGAATACAGAAGACCCAAAATGGCTTATTACACAACCAAGAAATTATTTACAGAATTTGGGAAAAGATAATGTTTAAAAAAGCTGATTTAATTATTTATGCGTTTCTAGCCATAACCCTTGTTGGAATGTTTGCTTTTGCAACTCCGCTAACAGGGAGTTATGCAGTGGTATATTCTCATGGAGAGGAATACGGCCGTTACAACCTCTCCCATGATCAGATTATTTCAATAGATAATAGAGCAGAGATTGAAATTAAAGATAAAAGTGTTTCTTTTATAAGCTCCACTTGCGAAAATCAAGTGTGCGTTAAAAGTGGCAAGTGCAAAGCAGGTCAGCCTGTTATCTGTGCGCCACAGGGAATAATTCTTCGAATAGAAGGCAAAGGAGGAGATGTCGATGCAATCACCTACTAGGCTTTCTACAAAAACTTTAACCCGTATGGCACTTTTCACTACAATAGCCTTTGCATTATCATCTATCGAAAGAATGATTCCAACTCCTCTTCCAGGTGTTAAACTGGGACTTGCAAACATAGTATGCTTATTTGTGCTTATTAATTATGGATACAAGGATTCTATGATTGTAAACGCATCAAGAAGTATTTTATCTGCAATCCTCGGAGGTGGTTTTTCAGCACTGATATACAGTCTGCCAGGCGGAATTGTAAGCATCAGTATTATGGCTCTGCTTATAAAGGTAGGCAAAAACAATCTGTCAACCGTTGCAATAAGCACATGCGGCTCTGTTGCACATATAATAACCCAGTTGTCTGTTGCTATAATCGTTACGGGATCGGTGTTTGTATTGGAATTATTGCCCATTTACACCATCTCATCTGTGTTTTCAGGGGTGTCTATAGGAATGGTATGCTATTTTCTTGGCTTTTTCGCAAGGTTTTTGCAAAAAAACCCTTGACAGGTTGACTAAAGTAGTTTATAATGAATATCCTTGGTACTATGCATAAATTTGCTTAATATTAATTTTTTTTAAATAGGAGTGACTAAAATGAAAAGAACATTTCAGCCTAAGAAAAGACAGAGAGCTAAGGTTCATGGCTTCAGAAAGAGAATGAGCACAAAGAACGGCCGTAAGGTTTTAGCTGCAAGAAGAGCTAAGGGCAGAGCTAAACTCAGCGCTTAATCCAATGCAAAAAACTATATCCCTAACCGAAAATACTCTTTTTAAGAGGCTGTATTATCGGGGGAAAAAATCAATAAGCCCACAGATGGTGCTATATTATATGCCAAACAGGTTGGATTGCAACCGACTTGGCATAACCGTCAGCACAAAAATCGGACACGCTGTTGTTCGAAACAGAATGAGGCGTCTTGTAAGGGAAGCATATCGCTCCGAAGAACAGCATTGCAAAGTCGGTTATGACCTTGTTATTGTTGTGCGAAGCGGTATGCTTAATAGCAATTACAGAAAAATATGCTTCTCTATGAACAAAATACTCAGAGAAGCCGGGATAAAAGCTACGAGTGGAGAACAACAATGAAAAGATTACTGATCGGCGCGGTAAGGTTGTACCGCAGATATCTTTCTCCGCTAAAAAAGCCGTGTTGCAGATTCTATCCCACGTGCTCACAATATTCTATAGAAGCACTTGAAAAATACGGGGCAATAAAGGGCTCATATCTTTCCATTAAACGAATTTTACGGTGCCATCCCTTTTCAAAAGGCGGATACGACCCATTAAAATAATCATTCCCTTATTACCCACTATGTACATCGGAGGATTTCAATGTTTGATCTAATTGCAACACCTTTCGCATTTATTATGCGATTTATTTATGACCTTGTTAATAATTATGGTCTTACCATCATTATTTTCACAGTTTTGACAAAGCTTATTCTTTGGCCTCTTACTGCTACTTCACAGAAATCTATGCTTTCTATGCAGAAGATTCAACCTGAACTATCAAAGCTTCAGGAAAAATATAAAAATGACAAAGATAAGCTCGGACAGGAGACAATGAAGCTCTATAAGGATAACAATGTTAACCCTATGGGTGGCTGTTTGCCTCTTCTTCTACAGTTTCCATTAATTATTGCAATTTATCAGGTTATTATTAAGCCTATCACATATCTTTCAGATGTTAAGATGGGTATTCCTGCAATTGTTGATATGCTTCACAAGTCTGGTCTTGGCGCAGGGCTTACAAAGTCCAGTCAGGAAATCCAGATACTTAAAGCAGTAGCAGACAGCGACCTTGCCCAGAAGATTGAAGGTTTTGTTAATATTGACTTTAACTTCCTTGGTCTTGATCTTTCACAGATTCCATCAGCGGTAATTGGTGATTGGACTACTAATTTTGTATGGATTATCCCTGTTCTTTCGCTTCTTTCTGCTTTTGCAATGAGTAAGGTTACATCATCTATGAACTCAAACAATGCATCTGCAGGCAATGAACAGGCACAGCAGACGCAGAAGGTTATGACTATGATGATGCCTCTTATGTCTGGATATTTCACCTTTATCTTCCCATCAGGCGTAGGCCTTTACTGGATTGCAAGTAATGTTCTCCAGGTTGTGCAACAGATAATAATAACAAAGACAATCAGACAGAAGGCTGAAGTACTCGCTGTGAAAGCAGTAGATGTTAAGATAAAAAATAAAAACACAAAATAATCAAAACCCGATTCGGAGGTTAATCAATTAAATATGAAGACTAAAACATTTTCATCAAAAACAATCGAAGAAGCAATATCTCTTGCTGCAGAATTTTATAACGTAAGCCCAGACGATATAGAGTATGAAGTAACAGAAGCTGGTTCAAAAGGTATTCTCGGCATTGGTGCAAGGGACTGCACAATCGAAGCAAAACCGCTTGTTACGGCTCTTGTAGAAAGCTTTGTAGCTACTACGCTTGATAAGATGGGCTTTGCATCAGAAGTATCTGCAATTAAGAAGGACGATTGTATTACTGTTGATATCTCAAGTGAATTCACAGGTGCAATTATTGGCAGAAGAGGCGAAACTCTTGACTCTCTCCAATACCTTGCAACACTTTACATTAATAGATTCTTCCCAAGGGAAAGATACATTAGAGTTACTCTTGATATTGAAAACTACAGAGAAAAGAGAGAACAGGCTCTTATCCACCTTGCTAACAGCGTAGCAGCAAAGGTTATCCGCTACAAGAAAGACATTATTCTTGAGCCAATGAATCCTCTTGAAAGAAGAATTATTCACTCTGCACTTCAGAACAATGACAGAATTACAAGTAAGAGCATCGGTACAGAACCACATAGAAAGGTAGTAGTATCCCTCTCTTAATTATAAAGGTTTGCTCTTATAAAATATTTATACTAGATTTGACTTGTTGGGGCGGCTTGCCCACAAGCCGTCTTGACTTAACAGGCGGAGTGTGGGGATTCCGCCCTATAATATTGTTAGTAACCATGGGAGGTTTATTATGCTGCATGATACAATAGCTGCTATCTCTACTCCAGAGGGTGTTGGTGCCCTTGCGGTGGTAAGAGTAAGCGGTGATAAAGCAATTGAATATACAACTGCTCTGTGTAGCAAGGACCTCGCTGTGGCAAAAACAAGGGAAGCCTTGTTTTTAAAGATATATTCTTTAGATAAGGCTAAGCTTATTGATGAAGCAGTAGTTATAGTGATGAAAAATCCAGCTAGTTTTACCGGTGAAGATACTGTAGAAATTTTTTGTCATGGCGGTAGGATGGTGTGCAAAGCTATCCTTAAAGAGCTTCTAAAAGCTGGATGCAGAATGGCATTGCCAGGCGAATTTTCAAAAAGAGCCTTTCTAAATGGAAAAATAGATATGGTAAAGGCCGAAAGCATAGGCGAGGTAATACATGCCAAAACTGAAAAAGCCCTCCTTGCAGCTTCCGGACAGCTTGATGGTGCTTTATCTAAAGAAATTGAAGATTGTAGACATGAGCTTATCCTTATAGCGGCACATATTGCGGCACTTCTTGACTATCCAGAAGAAGGAGTACCTGACATCAGCTCACTTCAAGCTAAAGAGAAAACTACTAGAGTTATAGAAAGACTTTCCCATCTTGAAAATGGCGCTGAAAACGGTATCATTATGTCAGAGGGTCTTAATGTTGTGATCGCAGGTAAGCCAAATGTAGGTAAATCTTCGTTGCTAAATGCGATTCTTAACAAAGACAGAGCAATTGTAACAGATATTGCAGGGACTACAAGAGATATTCTTTGTGAACAGGCAAATATCGGCGGATATCTTATAAACCTTGCTGACACAGCAGGAATCAGGCAGACAGAGGATATTATCGAGGCACAGGGCGTTGAAAGAACAATTGGGGGCATTAAGCAAGCTCATCTTGTTGTTTTAGTCCTAGACTCCTCTTCTCCTATTGATGATGAGGACAAGAAGATTTTCGACCTTACGAAGGACAAAAACACACTTATTGTATACAACAAGTGTGATATTTCAGAAAAAAACAACGACGGAATCTGTATATCTGCAAAAAAGGGCATCGGAATAGATACGCTTTGCAGTAAAATCGCAGAATTTGCATCAAATTATGACATTCCGGAGGAAGAAACGCCCATTACCAATATGCGTCAACAAGAATTGGTTATTCGCAGTAAATCCTGCCTTGAGGGTGTGGATTTTGAATATCTTCCAATAGATATAATTTTGTGTGAATTGGAAAATGCAATCTCAATTCTTGGTGAAATCACAGGTGAAAATGTGAGCGAAGATATTATAGAAGCCGTGTTCAGTAATTTTTGTGTAGGTAAATGAGGTGAGGAAAATGCAAACATATTTCGCAGGTGATTATGATACAGCAGTTATAGGTGGTGGCCATGCAGGCTGTGAGGCAGCTTTGGCATCTTCTAGATTGGGCTGTAAAACTATAATTTTTACTATAAATCTTGACAGTATTGCAAATCTTCCCTGTAACCCCAGTATTGGCGGCACAGCAAAGGGACATCTTGTTAGAGAAATAGATGCTCTTGGTGGTGAAATGGGCAAGGCTGCAGATAAGATATTTATTCAGTCACGAATGCTTAATAAGGGAAAGGGTCCAGCGGTGTATTCTCTTCGCATTCAGGCAGACAGACGAGCTTATCAAAGAGTAATGAAGCAAACCCTTGAATGTCAGGAAAATCTTGATATTAAACAAGGTGAAATCATCGATCTTACCCAAAAAGACGGACTTTGGAATATAACAACCCACACGGGGGCAGTTTTTTCGGCAAATACGGTTATTATTGCAACAGGTACTTTCCTTCGCGGCAAAATTATTTTGGGCGAAGTTTCATACAGTGGTGGCCCTGACGGGTTATTTGCCGCAAATTCTCTTTCAGAATCCCTTAAAAAGCTTAATATAGAGCTATTACGATTTAAAACAGGCACTCCTGCACGAGTTCACAAACGCTCAATTGACTTTACTAAAATGCAGCAGCAAGAAGGCGATAGTGATATTGTTCCATTTTCCTTTGAAAATGACGATATTGGAGAAAACAAGGCGGTTTGCTACCTCACATATACAAACGAAAAAACTCATACAATTATCCGCAACAACCTTCACCGATCGCCCCTTTATTCAGGTATGGTTGAGGGTATAGGACCAAGATATTGCCCTTCGATTGAGGATAAAATTGTTAGATTTGCAGATAAAGAAAGACATCAGCTTTTTATTGAGCCAATGGGTCTAGATACTGACGAAATGTATGTTCAAGGTCTTTCATCATCACTTCCTGAGGATGTTCAAGTTGATATGCTCCACTCCATAAAGGGTATGGAAAATGCAAAGATGATGAGAAGTGCCTATGCAATTGAATATGATTGTATTGAACCTACACAGCTTAAGCATACCTTGGAATTCAAGAATCTTGATGGCTTATATGGAGCAGGACAATTTAACGGTACATCAGGATACGAAGAAGCAGCTGCACAAGGCTTAATTGCGGGTATCAACGCCGCAAGAAAAGTAAAGGGTCTTGAAGGGATTACCCTTGCAAGAGATGAAGCGTACCTTGGTGTTCTCATTGATGACCTTGTTACAAAGGGTACAAAAGAACCCTACAGAATGCTTACAGCCCGTGCGGAATTTCGTCTTCTTTTAAGGCAAGATAATGCTGACAGACGACTTACTCCATTGGGATATGAAATCGGTCTTATAAGTAAGGAGAGATATGACCGTTATCTTGCAAAGCTCGACCGTGTTGACAGAGAAATTAAAAGACTTAAAAAGAAGGTTATCCCCCCTAGAATTATTAATCCATACCTTGAAGAAAGGGGAATGCCTCCTCTTTTGAATTCAGGCCTTCATTTATCTGACCTTTTAAAAAGACCACAGATATCTTATGAAGATATGGCAGTAATTGACGACGAAAGACCAAACCTCTCTCGTTTTGAAAGAGAACAGGTTGAGATTTTTATTAAATACGAAGGATATATTAATAAACAGTGTGACCAGGCTGCCAGAATTGAAAGAGCAGAAAAAACTATTATCCCTGAAAACATAGAGTATGAAAAAATCTTTGGCTTGCGCATCGAGGCTAAACAAAAACTAGCTAAATTCCGACCTAATACTATAGGACAGGCATCAAGAATTTCAGGTGTAAGCCCTGCTGATTTAGGTGTTCTATTAGTTTTCTTACAAACAGAAAAAAATCAATAATTTATCTATAAAAACAGGTGGTGTTT
>JAQVYH010000035.1 GCA_029004515.1 Eubacteriales bacterium
CATTGCTTGCTTTCACCCTTCCCGACCTCTACCGTACCCTCGTACGCCGACGATGTCGGGAATGTCGAATTTAACTTCCTTTTTCGCAGTCTGCCAGCGTGTCTATAGGTTTATCGACACGCTGAGACTATCATTGATAGTCTGTTCTTTTATTCAAGTATTTCTAACATACTCTCTGTATTATTCTGTGAATACTCAATCTCCGATGAATACAACCTTGCCGCTTCTTGCAAATTTTCCATAGTCAAATCCTTAAGGCAATATTGCCACACTGCCTTAATAAGCTTAAGACTCACAAGGGCAAAGGCGATTCGTTGTTTGTATCTATCATCATACATTCCATCAGATAGGTGTCTCAAAATAAAATACACCAGAATCTGCTCAAATGCAATGTCCCACCCTGCAAAGTCTAGCTCCTCTTCTTCCACATTCATTAATACTTTAAGATACTTCTCCCAGACGGGGTCAAGAACCTCCAAGGTAAAAAGCTGCCCCGCCCATTGAGATATGGTCATATTGGGAAGTGATATTTCAAATGCATCATGTAGCCTCTCAAGCCTTTGCTCCACTAAAAAATTCCTATCTTGCACTATATCCAAGATATCATCACGAAGGTCAAGAAGGTCAACCTCATCTATATTGTATAGCTCCTTCTCCCCATTACTCTCAATCAAAGAAAGCTTCACTTTATCCTTGCAATTTAAGATAATCCTTGCCCCTTCCTCACAGCTCATCCCGATACCTACCTCTATGTATTCCTCAAAGAAATTACGATATCGTGGATGCTGGGCACAAATCTCACAAAGCTTATCTTCGCCTAAGCTTGTTATTATATCACAAAGATTATCCTTATTAAGAAACGGACATCTATCGCCCTCTGTCAGGATAAAGTGAGGGTCCTCCCCATGGACAATGCTCTTATTAAACCTGTCGCCCATCTGCCCTCCAACCGATTGGTAATAATCATAGGTTTCAGGGTCGATATCTATCTCCCAACCAATGCAACAGTTGTTACGGCACCTGTCTGCCTTGCAGGAAAACTCCTTATAATAACTAGGCGCATATATCCTCATACGGTTATGTCACATCCCCTATCTTAAATACTCTTTGATTCTCTCCAAGTTGTGTTCTCCCACTTTTCTGCCTACATCATATGTTGCTTGCAGTCTTTCAGGATTACGCTCTACTCTGCCAACAGGTAGTGGTGCTTCAGGTCGCAGAACGAGGATTTCCCCCTTCTTCTCCTTTTCGCAAATCTCCTTAATTGTATTGTTATACATAATATGTCTGTTCTCCATCGCCTTAATCACACCTGGATATTTTTTTAGCCTACGGCGGACAAGTGGCATCGCCTTATTTTCACCCTTTATATAGGTCGCAGGCTGTGTAAGTACAACAACATTTCTATCATAGCCAATGCTTTCAAAATACTTCAAAGGAACTGAATCTGCTATCCCACCATCTAAAAGCTCGTACCCATCCACCTCTACTATTCTTGAAACCAACGGCATTGATGCAGACGCACGAATCCACTCGAGATTGTTATAATCCACTGTGTCGCACTTTCTGTACACAGGCTCGCCTGTGACGATGTCGGTGCAGACAACATAGTACTCCATAGGATTGCTGATAAAGGCTTCCACATCAAAGATATCAAGCTTTTCGGGAATCTCATGATAGCAGAAAGCTGCACTGTACAGATCCCCCGTAGTAACAAGGGAATGCAGACTACAATACCTTCTATCTCTTGCATATTTAAGGTTATATCGAAGCACTCTTCCAATCTGCCCGGACTTATAATTACATCCAAAAGCTGCACCGGCAGACACACCAATCATGCCATCAAATTCTATTCCATTTTTCATCATAACATCGCATATACCGGCTGTGAATAAGCCACGCATTGCTCCGCCCTCTAGAATCAATCCTTTTTTCATTTCCTTCGTTCCTTTGCCAATAATAATCAAAATAATTGTAATACTAATTATATCACTTTCATTTCCTTTTTTCAATTATATTTTATCGGAGGGTTACTTATATGTGCACTGCCATTTCTTATACACCTGATGAGCATTATTTTGGTAGAACTCTTGACACTCATAACTCATATAACGAAAGGGTTGTCATAGCCCCTCGTAATTTTCCATTAAGCTTTAAAAAAGTCTCAGGACTGCCCTCTCACTATGGAATGATTGGCATAGCAGCTATGATTGAAGATTATCCTCTATACTATGACGCAGCAAATGAAAAGGGTCTTAGTATGGCTGGGCTTAATTTCGCTCGTAACGCCCATTATAACAGCCCAAGGCCAGGGATGTGTAACCTTGCCCCATATGAGCTGATCCCATATATCCTAGGAAAATGCAGTGATGTGTCAGAGGCTGAGTTCCTCTTAAAAAGGATGAACATTATAGATATTCCCTTTAACGATAAACTCCCCCTTGCATCACTTCATTGGATCGTTTCGGATAAAAATCGCAGCATAACTGTCGAGCCACTTAAGGACCGTCTTAAGCTTTATGAGAATCCCTTGGGGGTTCTTACCAACAATCCAACCTTTAACGTCCAAATGGAGAATCTTTCCAATTATATGCACCTGACAAACACTCCGCCCGAGAATCGACTTTTCCCAAATATCAAGCTAAATCAATATAGCCTTGGTATGGGGTCGATAGGGATTCCCGGGGATTACTCCTCTATGTCACGATTTGTGAGGGCCGCACACATTAAAACAAGCTCACCAAAGGGAGCTTGTGAAGAAGAAAATGTAGTTCAATTTTTTCATATTATGAATAGTGTATCAATGCCAAAAGGCGTAGTAGTGCTGGATAATGGCAATTATGAAATCACCGTCTACACATCTTGTTGCAACACTCAAAAGGGCATATATTACTACACCACTTATGAAAACTACAGTATAACCGCAGTTGATATGCATAGCGAAAACTTAGATATCAGCAACCTTATAGAATGCCCACTTATAACCTCTCCGAAAATAACACATATCAAATAAGTGCTATAAGATGTTCTTAATTTCATCAAGAGTGCCAATGATATAATCAGGAGTAATCCCCTCTGGAGCAGGTGCATTTCTATAATTATACCAACAAGTAGTTATACCATAATTTATCCCACCCACTATATCGGCAGTTATTGAATCGCCAATCATAATGCTCTCATCAGCACTCACTCCATCAAGCGCTTTAAAGCATTCCTCAAAGAACTCTCTGCTGGGCTTAGTTGCGCCAAGCTTGCCCGATGTGAAAATATGATCAAAATACTTAATAAGACCTGACCTTTCAAGCCTTAAAAGCTGCTGCTCGTGGGGTGCATTAGTTGCAGCACAGAGTATATATCTAGATGATAAATACTCCAGAATCTCCTCAGCAAATTTCATTGGGACAGCGCATACTTCAAGAGCCTTGAGGAATTTTTGTTCAAAAGTTTCACCATCAAGGTTTATATTCATTGCATTTAAAATAGTGTTCCAACGAACCTTGAAAAGTTCATCTTTAGTCATTCTGCCATTTTCAACTTCAATCCATAAGCCATCATTAATGCCTGTGAAAACCCCAAACATTTCTTCATAAAACTGTATTTCATACTCATTAAATACAATCTTCATAGCCTCTTTTGCACTAAGATTAAAGTCAAGAACCGTGTTGTCTATATCAATCAATACGCATTTTATCATAAACTTATTTCTCCAGACTCATTATTTCAAACTTTCAACAACCTGACTTGCAATCTGTGTCATTCCCAAAACAGTAGGATGCCCACTTGCCTTGTCAATATCCTTTAGCCTAACGTACCGAACGCCATATTTCTCGCAAGCTACGGCAAAGTTGTCAGTAATCTCAGGCTTAATATCGGTGTTTAGTATTACAACAATCTTCATATCCTTATTGGTTGTTTGTATTCTATCAATAAGGTAACAAAAGGCAGGAAGAACACTCTTAAGATCCTCCTTTTTCCATTTGGAATACATCAATTTGCCAATTGGCGCATCTATCCAAGAGTCATTTGTTCCGCCGAAGATAAAGACGGTTTCAATATTATTCTTTGCAAAATAGTCCATTTTAATATACTTATCCATTCTACTTACAAAGGAACTTTCGATGGTAAATTCAGGGCGGACAGTATTGCATACAGTTGAGCCTGAATAGCTGTCATTCATAGCAACATTATAATCCATATCTTTTGCCATCTGGCGCCACCATGTCTTATCAACGCCATGAACGATAGCTTCTTCCTTGCGTTCATCGCTATAATAAAAAGCATTGCCCTCAGGAATATATCCCTTATAGGTTGAATAGCTATCGCCTAAAATAAAAATGTTCTTCACTCTCAATATATCTCCTTTTTGATAATCTGCTCGCCTCACACAATGAGGTGAGCACAACGATATTATTTTACTATGGATACTTGAAAAAATCAACCATATAAAAAGTGGCTGTAGTCAACCCGATTTCACAAATCGTTTTGCTACAGCCTTTGTGTTTTAATTTTCTGAATAAATTACTGTCAAATCCGGATGAAGCTGAAGAATAGAGGCTGGAACCTTTGGTGTGATAGGACCGAAAAATGACTTTTCAATAATGTCCTTTTTGCCCTTACCATTTGCAATAAGAAGCACCTTTTTAGCGTTCATAATTGCGCCCATACCCATTGTAATTGCCTTACGAGGAACTTCTTCCTCTGATGCAAAGAAACGGGCATTTGCCTCGATTGTTGATGCATCAAGGTCAACTTCGTGAGTTTCCTTAATAAAAACTTCATCAGGCTCATTAAAACCAATGTGACCATCAAAACCGATGCCTAAAAGCTGAATGTCTATTCCTCCAAGGTCCTGAATATGCTTATCATATCTTTCACCTTCTGCCTTAAGATCAGCCACGCAACCATTAGGAACAGCAGTTCTCTCAATTGGTATGTTGATGTGCTGGAAGAAGTTTGTATTCATAAAATAACGATAGCTCTGGTCGTTTTCACCAGTAAGGCCAACATATTCATCAAGGTTAACTGATGTAGCTTCAGAGAAGTCTAATTCTCCACTTTTATAGTATTCAACAAGCTTAGCATATGTGCCAAGAGGCGAAGAGCCTGTTGCAAGACCCAAAATGCTGTTTGGCTTTGAAATAACCTGTGCTGCAATAATATTTGCTGCCTTAGTGCTTAACTTTTCGTAAGAATCAACTGTAATAAACCTCATAACGTTTTTCCTTTCTGGATATATATTGCTTTGACATAAATCGCATTATTTAATCTATATTCTTTCTTACAACAACTGTTGTTAAATCCTTAACAATGCATCCACCGGGATATACACCACGAAGCGCAGTAAGAGGATAAACTGATGTGCCCTTGCCCACAACCGTACCTGGGTTGAGAACACAACCGCAACCAATATCTGCATCGTCTGCAAGGATACCACCGATTTTACGGATGCCTGTATTGTATTCTTCATCACCACGAATCACAACAGGCTTGCCATCTGACTTAAGATTAGAGCAGATTGAACCTGCGCCCATATGAGCGTGATTGCCAAGGATAGAATCACCAACGTAGTTATAATGAGGGACCTGAACCTTATCAAGAAGAACACAATTTTTAAGCTCGGTTGAATTGCCAATCACGCAATTTTCACCTGTAATAACACTACCTCTGATAAATGCACCGGGACGAATCTCTGTACCTGAACCGATAATTGTAGGACCTTCAATTGTAGCAGTTGGATAAATCTTCACATTCTCGCCAACCAAAACTCCGTCGGCAATAAGAGTATAACCCTCTAAACCCTTTGCAAGCAAATCCTTTATGTATTCCTTTGTTTTAGGCAGCATTTCCCATGGGTATTCCGCTCCATCAAAAAGCTCCTTTAGGTAGGGCGTTTGACAGTCAAACAAGTCTTTAGTTTTTATTGGTCTTTCCATTAACACTTAACCCCCTTCGATAAAATAAAATACGAATATTAATGATTTATTGTAGCATATTTTATAAAAAAAATCTATAGTTTTTGCACAGAAAAGTTTATGAATTTTGTTGCAAGCAAATTACAAAAACAAAAAGAAGCAGTCTATCAGACTGCTTCTTAATTAATTATCTATCGAGGATAAGCTTTGTAAGATCTACAGGGTTAACAATTTCGCCGTCCTTATAAACACGCATATTACCTGATGCAATTTCGTCGATAAGAATTACTTCGTCATTGTTATAACCAAATTCAAATTTGATATCCCAAAGGTCAAGACCGATTGTCTTAAGGTCGCGGGCAACAATATTTGTAATCTTGAGTGTCTGTTCTTTCATGCTCTTAAACATTTCTTCAGACATAACACCAAGAGCTGCAAGCCCTTCGCTTGTAACAAGTGGGTCACCCTTTTCGTCATTCTTGAACGTACATTCAACATAGCCACCTTCAAGTGGTGTACCATCTTCAATATATTCACCATATCTGCGGACAAAGCTACCTGTTGCAACAAGGCGGCAGATAACCTCAAGACCATGACCAAAAACCTTACCTGGGAGAACTTCCATAGTAGCCTGGTCGACATCTGCGTTTACATAGTGAGTCTTTATGCCTGCTTTTTTAAGCAAGTCAAAGTAGTATATTGATGTTCTTAAATTGGCTTTTCCAATACCTTCAATCTTAAGACCAACAGAATTCTCACCTGGATCAAACACACCGTCTTTACCTGTGCAATCATCCTTGAACTGAAGCAATACATTGCCATTTTCAAGACTGTACACGTCCTTAGTTTTACCTTCGTAGATCTTTACCATAAAAGACGCCTCGCTTCCAATTTGATATTAACACAAAGTATAATATCACAAAAAGCGACTTTTTACAATATTCATCTTACTAAAATTACAAAGTATATGAATAGATATTTTATTGCAATTGCATTATTTCTTCGTAATTGCTGAATAGTTTGGGTAATAACCCTTTTAATGAATAATTGTCGATATGCAAACTCCGTTTGCTCGATATTTTTGCTTCCACAAAATCGATATGTTTTTCGCTTTGCTCAAAACTTGATATGATATAAATCTCGTGCCGTCAGGCACATATCGAGTTGCTTGTAACATATCGAGTCATTTATGACATATCGAAAATCTAACGGATTTGTATCGCTCAGTTCATCAAAGATGAATTCAATTATCTAATGCCATATTTTTCGATGACATAGTCCATATCCTTATCGCCTCTACCTGAAAGGTTAATAAGAATTGATCCTTTGGTCATCTGTTTTGCAAGCTTCATACCATATGCAACAGCGTGAGAACTCTCAATCGCAGGGATGATACCCTCCAGACGAGAGAGTTTGAAGAATGCATCAACTGTTTCTTCGTCATCTACAACATCATACTTTGCTCTTCCAAGGTCGTGAAGGAAGGCGTGTTCTGGACCTGATGATGGATAGTCAAGACCACTTGCTATTGAATATACAGGGGCCGGTTCACCATTCTCATCCATAAGCATAATGCTATTGAAGCCATGCATAATGCCCTCTTTTCCATATTTAATAGATGCGGCGTGGTCACCGATGGCAGGACCTCTGCCTAAAGGTTCAACACCGTATATATCAACAGGGTCATTAAGGAAACCTGAGAAGAGACCCATTGCATTTGAACCACCACCAACACAAGCAATAACTGCGTCAGGAAGCTCACCTGTCATTTCAAGGAACTGTTCTCTTGCCTCGATACCTACAACACTCTGGAATTCACGAACCATTCTTGGGAACGGATGTGGGCCAAGAGCTGAACCAATACAGTAGATACAATCCTTATATTCCTTTGTATAAGCCTCAAAAGCTGCGTCAACCGCTTCTTTAAGGGTTGCAAGTCCCTGAGTAACCTCGATAACATTTGCACCGAGAATCTTCATTCTAGCTACATTTGGAGCCTGCTTTTTGATGTCGACAGCGCCCATATAAATATCGCATTCAAGTCCAAAATATGCCGCTGCAGTTGCAAGGGCAACACCGTGCTGACCTGCGCCTGTTTCTGCAATAACCTTCTTCTTGCCCATATATTTAGCAAGGAGCGCCTCACCCATACAATGATTGAGCTTGTGTGCGCCAGAGTGGTTGAGATCCTCTCTCTTTACATAAATCTGAACATTACCAATTGAGTCTGAAAGTCTTGCAAGGTGTGAGATAGGTGTTGGTCTTCCCTGAAATTCTTTACGAATTCTGCGAAGCTCGCTGATGAACTTGCTTGACTTACAAATTGTATAATATGCCTCAGTAATCTCATCCATAGCCTGCTTGAGGTCATCAGGGATATACGCGCCACCATACTTGCCAAAGTATCCATTTTCATCCGGGTAGTTCTTAAAATAAGTGTTAAAATCGATTCCATTAAAGTTCATTATATTTTCCTCCAAATATTATTTTTTTTTGCAAAGTTGTGGTCTTAAATACGGCTTCGCCATCGTTTTGTGTACAACATAATTTTTTACCTCCAACTTTTCTGTCCAGAATGCAAAAAAGCCCTCGACAGAAAATAATAATATTCTGTCAAGGACGAATAAACAATATCCGCGGTGCCACCTTGAATTCACAGCATATGCTGTGCGCTTGCGAAGTACCAACATACTCCCGACCTATAACGCTGGTCTTGCGTCAGTGCATTTAACACTGCCCTCGACAGCCCATATTACTCAGGCAACTTTGTGGAACTCTCACCATAATCCACTCGCTCATAAAGCTGTTTTCTGACTTTTTTCTGTCTCAACGGTTTATTTTCACACATCTTATCATATCTTTAAAATTTTGTCAACTACTTTTTTATATATTTTTTATTCGCTGACTCCTTCTACCATTATTCGTGTGTATATTTAGATTATATTCATTATGCTACGATAATGTCAATACCTATAAATATGGCAAAGAAATATGAAAATCGACACTGTGAAATATACACAAGAATTGAAGGTTTATTATTATATATAGTATGAATTTGCAACTTGCCTTTATGGGCGGATAATAGTACAATATCCGATGGAGGTGATAACGATGGGTAATCTTTGGGTTATATTTGTTCTTATATACAGCCTGCTTAAAGGTTCAAGAGAGGCTATGAAAAAGATGGCTGTTAAAAAGAGCAGTTCTACAGAAATTCTCTTTTTCTATACGCTGATTGGCTTTATAATAACAATACCCTTTTCGCAAAATGCATTTGCACTTAAACCATTGTTTATCTTCTTCGCATTTATCAAGGCATTGGCAGTATGCACCGCTTGGTATTTGGGTCTTACTGCAATTAATAAAATGTCCGTCAGTCTATATGGAATAATGGACCTTTCTAGGATGATATTTTCAACGACCTTCGGTGTATTCCTATTGGGCGAGCCTTTCACATGGCAAAAGGGGATAGGAATAATCCTTGTGCTCACAGGACTTATGCTTGTTAATCTAAAAAAGGACACGGTTTCAAAGGGCGTAACTCTTCCTATACTTATGGCGGCGCTGGGAAATTGTCTTTTCAATGCCATTTCAGGTACAATGGACAAGGTACTTATGAGGTATATGGAGTCATCACAGCTCCAATTCTGGTTTATGCTTTTCTCTGTTGTAATCTTTGGTACACTAATCCTTATTAAAAGAGAAAAAATATCCATCAAATGTCTTAAGACAAACTATTGGATTCCCATTATGAGCATATCCCTTATTTTAGGGGACAAGCTATTGTTCGAGGCAAATGCCGACCCACAAAGTCAGGTAACGATAATGACAATAATAAAGCAATCATCAGTAATAATAACAGTGCTCTCAGGGTGGCTGATTTTCAAGGAAAAGAACATCCTCTACAAAGCATTCTGTGCAGCAGTTGTTCTTGTGGGCATACTTATTCCTATACTATTATAGAAAACAAGGGGCCTAAAGCATATAATTTAATTATAAACCTTTCCCATATGAAGTCATTGCGAATAAAATAGCAATATGTATAATAATATACCTTATAAAGAATAAAAATAATATTCGCAATATATAGATAAATATTGACAATTTACTACATAACGGCTAATATATAAATATATTACTCATAAGGAGGAAATGATTATGATTCAAAGAGAGCAACTCAAAGCATCTGCAAAAGAACAAATAAAAGGAAAGATTGGCACTTTGTTTGTCATCTCCCTTATTGTTTATGTAATTGTGTTTTTGGCAAGCTTAATTCCTATTGCCGGTGCATTAGTAAATTCGATACTTCTAGCACCTGCATTCTCATTATCACTCGCTATTATCTATCTTAAGCTTACAGACAATATGGGAATAGCAATTGGTGATGTTTTTGACGGCTTCTACAATTTCTGGGGCGCATTCAAGATAACATTCTTAATAGGATTATTCACATTCTTGTGGTCATTGCTTTTAGTTGTCCCTGGTATTATTAAAGGCTATTCATACTCAATGGCTATTTACATTTATGCTGAAAACAAAGAGATGGGCGCACTGGAAGCTATAAGTGAATCTAAAAAAATGATGCACGGTCACAAGATGGATCTTTTTGTTCTTTATCTTTCCTTCATTGGTTGGATACTTTTAGTTGCAGCTACTTTCGGTATCGCATCTATATATGTTACTCCATATATGACCGCAACTATGACTAACTTCTATAAGAGCATAAAGCCTGTTACTGAAGAACCAATTGAGGCTCCTATTGAGGCTATAATTGAGGCTCGCATTAAGAAAATAGAAGAAGCTACAATCGAAGAAACAGTTGAGGCTCCAATCGAAGAAGCAGTTGAAAAAACAATTGAAACCACAGAAGAATAATCAATTGCAGCTACATAATAGAACGAATAATTAAATAACACGTTGGCAGACTGCGAAAAAGGAAGTTAAATTCGACATTCCCGACATCGTCGGCGTACGAGGGTACGGTAGAGGTCGGGAAGGGTAAAAGCAAGCAATGGCGTAGGTTTTTCGATAAAACCTACGCCATTATAAGTATATATTATTGTTTATAGAACAAGCAAGAGATAAATGTTTTCTATTTTGCTTGTGGTTGAACGACCTTTTCGACGGTCTGTGAGCACTTGCTACTGCAAGCGCTCTTTTTTATTATCCTATATGATTTATTGTGATTTTCACAAGCTCATCAATTGTATATTCGTCTTTGCCAATAAGGCTTGTTTTAAGTCTGCCATTTATAGGCTTTGTCCACTCCTGCCCAATAGCATCAGCTCCGTGCATCATTCCATAAATTGAGCCTACCGTTGCACCATTGCAGTCAGTATCAAAGGCTGATTGCACAGCTATACCCACAGCACTTGAATAGTCATTTCCATAAAGAAGTCCCATTATAACAATCATTGCATTGGAAATTGTGTGACACCATCCATGGGATGTATGTTCATCAAAGGCCGAATGTATTCTATCTCGGCATTCTTCCTCGCTCACGCCTGATTTGTGCCATTTTATAACATCTACTACCTTCTCATACAATCTTGAAGTTGATGGAATCTGCTCAAGACCTCCAAGGATAATAGTCTCTGCATCATTACATACGCCTGCTGTTGCAATCATCGCGGCAATGAACATCTCACCATAAATTCCATTCTTAATATGAGAGATTGCACCATCTCGCCATGCCATTCCTGCCGCCTTTTGCGCATTACCGGGATTGATATAGCCAAAGTAATCCCCACGAATCTGCGCACCAATCCATTCACGATATGGATTTTTATAAATAGCAGTATCCTCTATGGAATAACCCTCAAAATAATTTCTCCAGGCAACTCTTTCTGCTGTGCAATAGGCTTGATGTGGCTGACAATTCATCCACATTTCCATCATGTTTTCCGATGTGAAATCACGGCCATACTTTTCAATAAGTAAGCTTGCAAGAACAGTATAGTTTGTGTCATCATCTGCAGGGGCGCAGGATATATTATCCGCCCAGCACCTGTCACCCTTAAGGTCAAATCCGCTACTGTTTATAATATCATCAGTGATATCCTTTGATAGAATATACCTTCTCATAGGGTAGTTACCACTTTCCTCTAAAAGCAGATTCAAATCCTTAGACCTGATACCCTCTATTGGCTTTCCAAGAAGGCAGCCGCAGATTCTCCCAAGCCATGCACCCTTAATTTTATCAGCCAAAACAGCCGTGTATACATTTGGCAGATTAAGATTACTCGATTTTCGCAGGCGTCTAATCCCCTCTAAATCAGATGGTTCATTATAAGGATATCCCTCTTTTTGAGGTGCATTATGCACAATATCAAAAATGGTGTCTGCCATCTGCTTTTTATAAATACCTCGAGGGAGCCTGCTTACTTCCTTGAATAACTCCTCATATCTTTCTATATCCAATCCCTCTTCCATTGACTGGGTATATTCGCACATAATTTCCTCTTCATAACTCTCCCAGATGTGTCTGTCACGAGTAGGGTAAATCTTTTTATATTCCATTTTTATTCCCTCTTTTTTACATTAATTATAAATCAACGGACCTCTTCAAAATCTACACATTTTAATTCATATCAACACGCATATTTTTTATCAGCATATCACAAGAAAAATATGTTGTCAATTTATAAATCACATTATACTATAACAATGAATATTTTCGCTGCAAACTCCCCAATATAATTACATTAGAGTTTTAATTTAAAGGAGAATTATATGGAAAAGTCTTTATGGTCGGATAGTGTAGAATTGCCAAAATTTGATAGGCTAAATAAAGATAAAAAGGTTGATGTATTAATCATCGGTGGTGGAATCTGCGGAATACTGTGTGCATATTTATTAAAACAAGCAGGCATAGATTATATTTTGGTTGAGGCTGATAGAATTGCACAAGGGATAACCTGTAATACTACTGCCAAAATAACATCATTGCATGGACTTATTTATGATGAATTAATAGGCTCCATAGGAAAAGAGGGCGCACAGAAATATTTAACTGCAAATGAAAATGCAGTGAAAAAATATGACCAGCTCTGCAATAACATTGATTGCGATTACAAAACCCTATCTTCTTATACCTATTCTATTAACAATCGCAGTAAAATCGAAAAGGAAGTTCGTGCCCTGAATGATTTAGGTGTAAAGGCTAAATTTTCAGTTGAAACCCCACTGCCTTTTGAGATTGATGGTTGTGTTGGGATGAAAAACCAAGCACAGTTTAATCCGCTGAAATTCATTGCTAGCATCTCAAAAGATTTAAACATATATGAAAACACAATGGTCTATGATATAAAGGCGAATTATGCTCTCTGTGACGGTTTCAAGATACATGCAAACAAGATCATTGTAGCAACGCACTTCCCCTTTATGAATAAACACGGAAGCTATTTTCTAAAGCAATATCAGCACCGCTCATATGTGTTGGCAATCGAAAACGCACAGGATGTAAATGGTTTGTATGTTGACGAGGCACAAGATGGTCTCTCATTCAGAAATAGTAATAATCTATTACTTCTAGGCGGGGGCGGTAAACGAACTGGAAAACCTTGTGGTAATTGGCGTGAACTTATAGAATTTCAAAAACAATATTATCATAACAGCAAAGTAATCTACAAATGGGCAACGCAGGATTGTATGACCCTAGATAAGATTCCATATATAGGTCAATACTCAGCAAACACCCCTAACCTTTATGTTGCAACGGGTTTTAACAAGTGGGGAATAACATCATCGATGGTTGCCGCAACAATTCTTTGCGATATGATTCAGGATATCAAAAATGTCCATGAAGATATATTCTCTCCATCCAGAAGTATATTAAAGCCACAGCTATTAGCTAATGGCTTCGAGGCGATCATAAACCTTGCCTATCCTACAACCAAAAGGTGCCCTCATCTTGGATGCGCCCTTAAATGGAACAAAGCAGAACACACGTGGGACTGCTCTTGTCATGGATCTCGTTTCGAGAAGGATGGCATCCTTATAAACAACCCAGCAAAAAAAGATGCAAAGGTTGAACAAAAATAAAGAAACTCAAAAAAGATCAACTTCAGAATTTATGAAAACAAGTAAATTTCGAGCTGGCTCTCCTCAATCGTAGTAAAGATAAAAGACGCACCCTTCTAGGGAATGCGTCTTTTTGTTGACAAGTGTTAATCATTATGCTATTTTGTGAATATACATAGAATATAATAAGGGGGTATTAAAATGAAAAGTTTAAAAACATATATTATTATAGGTGCAATATCCGTTTCTATTATTGGAACGCTCCTTCATTTTACATATGACTGGTCAGGAAATAATGCAATTGTTGGGCTTTTTTCTCCTATTAATGAATCAATCTGGGAACATATGAAATTAATCTTCTTTCCAATGCTAGTCTTTTCAATAATCAGCTCCAAAAAACCAAAAGATCAATACCCTTGTATTAACTCGGGGATGGCTTTAGGCACACTACTTGGAACGATACTAATCCCTATTTTATTCTATACATATACAGGTATAATAGGATATAATATTGCCGCTATTGATATATCAATATTCTTTATTAGTGTTATAATAGCATTCTATGTAGCCTACAAAACCACGCTCTCTTGTAAATTCCATAAATATAATAGTTTACTGATTTCTCTAATAATCATAATGCTGGTCTTATTTATTATCTTTACGATAATACCGCCCAATATTCCCTTTTTTATCGAGGCGTGAAACAGTAAAGTCCAGATTATGTGTTAAATATACAAAAGTACAGTCAGTGCTTCAGTAAAAAGGTTATATTAACTTTATTTAGAGTACCATCTTATAATCTCGCCCAAATTAGTTTCATCAACAAGGCTACAACAGTTTTGCACAAATTTAAGCATTTTTTCATCATCTTCCGTTTTATTCTGCTTCTCTGAAAGTCCCTTTGTTATTCCTGATTTCATGATTTTCATAACAAGTTTTGAAATGCCATTTAGCCTATCGATTTCAAGACCTCCGTCAAGGCAAAATACCTGTATACCGCTTTGAATTTTGTTCACCTTAATAATATTATCAAGTTGCTCTTTTACGTTCAACATCCCAACAGGGCAAACTGCTTCAATATTAAAATGTTTATTAGCTTTTTTGTGTCCTTTTAATATACCTGCCATAAGCCAGCCGAGATAGATTATTTCCGTGTTTTTAGGAAGTTTGTGGATGGCAGTTTTTACATCATAATATGGCAGTGCAAGTTTCTCCCCGAGGAGTCTTGCATATTCTTTTGTATTACCTGTTTTGGATGTATACACTATTGCTTTTACCATATTGTACCCCTTTCCTACATCAGTTTATTTACTAATGTAATACCATATTTCAGTGCAATTTTCAATCCCTCTTCACAATATTTTTGATTTTTCTTTTCGTACCAACCGCAAATTCATAGTAATTCTCGTTACGCCTTTTCGATTTAACAGCCTATTTATCTTTTCTTTAGCTATACTTTTCGAATTCAAAAATATACCCCATCACATACTCCGCCATGCGTGTCACCTCATTTGGTACCACAAACACCACCACTGGAGACGAGGTAGGTTAAGGGAAGGAAAAACGTTATCCCGGATAGTACGGATTAGGCTTGAAGAATAGCAATATCAAATCTACTATCACGCCAACTCCGAACAATCCCCCTGTACATAAGTATAATATTCCTAGCAGTATTCGTTCCTCATAAAACTTATGAATTCCTAACACTCCTAAAAATAGACACAGGAAGAATGATATCCATTTGTTTTTCATTTTGACACCTCCTTACGGATCATTTTATATAATTCACGAAAAGCATACTCTACTATATCAAATGTGATAGAGTTGGATTTATTCATACTTTGCATATCAAAACTCAACTACTTTCGGTGTTTTTACAAAATCAAAAATGTGGTAGTTGTGCTTTAACAAGACAAAATCTGTGTGTTGCCACCATTCTCAGCATACATACTGCGTAGCTAGGATAGCTGTCAAGCGTTGATAAAGAGAAATTTGCAATATCAGCAACCCTAAAGTATAAATTAGCAATATCAGCAACCCTAGAATACAAATACGATACTACTATTCTAGTATGTATATTTGTAATTTAGCATAATTTAAGAAAAAATTCAATATTTTACTGTTTTTTTTACAAAACTCTCTCATTTGCACAAATGCATAAACACATACTTGTCTAAATAAACGAAATAACAAGTTCACTATACAATCTACCCAAAATCAGCATAAAAAAATCGGAACAAGTGTATCTTGTTCCGACGTGCGAAAGAGCTACCAAACGTAAGAAAATCGAAGCAAAAAACTCTTAAAGTACACCTTTTTCGCTCCTGCTATCACCAGCAAAACTCTCTTATTTCTCTTAAGGTCCCATGAACGAAATTAAATCGTAACCCTTTTCTTCACCAATGTTCATCATATATTCCATCCTATAAATAAATCGACGGTAGAAATCAATAATGAGTTCTTCTTCAGCAACAGCGCCTCTTTTTTCTCTCAATTTAACTATAAATTCGTTTTCTCCCCCTGAAGACAAAGCATCAATTGTATCACTAATATCCTGTAGAATATCTAACATAGATTTGAATGTGAAGAAATTGTGTGTCAAATACCATTCAAAACCTCCTACAAACGAGAGCTGCTCTTTGCCATTATCGTCTATCCAGCAGCTATCAACTCTCTTTTTGTTGGCTTCAAGTTCGTCATCATAATATTTGTAAAGAAAAGGCGTGAGATAATTAAAAACATCGTCTTCTTCAATTGAAATCTCTGTGCTTCTCATTTCTGCAACATTGTCTGCGCTATTGGTATCTGAATAATCGATAACCCTAGCAGGCATAATCCAAAAATATGACGAACTATCGTGCCCATCAACAATGCCAATTTCTTGTTTAAAAATATCTCTGCCAATAATGGTAAAGCAAAGTTCTTTAATTTGAACGAGAACTTGTTTGTTATTTAGTCGGAGCGCAGTGGCATTGTCAAAAATTTTTTTAACTTCTAAAAAAGATTTATGGCATATATCTGACTCCAATAAAAGTGTATGAACGGTATGAACGATTGAACCATCAGACATATACCTCGAATAGTCCTCCTTGAGCAAATCCAGCATGTCTCTAATGCATAATTCACTGGAGTTACACAACCTCATAAAATCGGTTTCTTTTCTTGGAAATATGCCCAGTGTTGCATCCATAATTTCTTCTCTGCTAACTTCATCATATTTGCTAACAGTTATTAGGTCGTTTCCTGCATTGCTATGCTTCTTCCAATGCTTATATTTAATATTATAAATGTAGTAAAGGTAGCCGCTATGAGTTACAAAAATAATGTTTTCTTCGGGAAATTTTACTGCTTCAAAATCACTAAAAATTTTCATAGTTTTCTCCTTATAATCGCAGACAAAATCACAAATGTTAATCTTTAATATCGATAATTGTGGCAATATTCCCTTCGGTGCAAACAAAAATACCATTACCTAAGTCTTGAATCTTATCGTATTTATATGGTATTACCAGCCCTCGGTCCTTATGAGCTAATCCATATATCAACTTTTCTCTTGGATTTTTATAACCGATTCTTTCTTCTGCAACTATAGCCACGTCTGGTGTAGTTATTTCCCAAACTTCGGGGTTCTCATATTCATTCAGCCATTCGTGGATATACTCACCTTTGCTGTTTATGAAGCGCACTCTTTCACAACCCTGCTTATGAAAATATACCTCTATTAAATCGTCATTCCAATCAATAAACATATCTGCTTCAGCTGGAAATACGACACGACACTCCTTGGTGTCATATAATCCAGTGTCATTCGCATCATCACTTTCATCTTCTCTAATCGGAGAAAAATCAATATAACGGTCAGTGCAATCATAAAGCAGGGATAAATTTAATCCAATAGTATTTTCAATAGGTTTCCCAGTAGTGTCAATCAAATATCCACCTGTTGTGTACTCATCACTCACAACAGCAAGACCATACTGATTAAAAAATTTAGCTTCACGGAATCTAAATGGAATAATAGTCTTACCTAATGCATCAATATACCCCCAATGAGTTTCATAATAATGCTTGCCATCGTGTGTTGTATACCACGTCCGTTTCAAACATACGTTACACAATCCGTGGGAAAACATTCCTGCCGATGCAAATTGTGGTTCAATAATTACATTTCCATTCCTGTCCTTGAAACCAAAATTTCCAAAAACATCATCAATTTCAAACTGTATTTCCTCATCCGAAAAATCTGTAATTTCATCTGTCAATTCGTCACGAGTGACATAATAAGGGTCATTTTTATCATCGTCATCATCCGTTCTTGAAACTAATGACATCATCTCGTCGGTGGGCTTGATTTCATAAAGATTTTCGTTATAAAACTTTCCATTACAGTGATATACTATCGGATTTATCTTGAGAGTTTCGAAATATCCAGTATCAATTATTTTAATTACCTTCATAATATCTCCTTGACTCTAAACAATTTTATTAATAATATAATATCATAATTATCCTTAAAGTTCAATGATTTTGAAAAAAGCTACTTTTATGCTATAACAAAAACTATTTTGAATCAAAAAGGAGGTTTCTATTATGAAGCAAATTTATACACAAGAAATTCGGAATAGTGTGATTAATACGTTCCAATGTGGCGAAAGTTTAATGTCTATCCACAACATCACTGGCGTTTCTTGCAACAATGTACGATTGGGTAACAATCATAACACAAAGAAAAAGAAGCGGCTAAATATTGCTTAATTCTACAGAAAGAAAAAAGTACAATACACAATGTGTATTGTATTATGGGGAAAGGACAAAAGGATATTTGCGCGCCGCAGGCGCACACTCGCAAAAGGGTGGTAGTGAACCAAAGGGGTTATGAGTGCGCTTGCAAGCGAATAGCCGACGTGAACGTGACCTTTTGCGAAAAAGGAGGAACAGAGAAACAAGTGACAGATTTTTCAATAATCATAATGCTAGTCTTATTTATTATCTTTATGATAATACCACCCAATATTGCCTTGTTTATTGAGGCGTGAACTATTGCTTTATTCCATAAAAGAGACTATTCAATTGAATAGCCTTTTAATAAATCTAATAAATTATAAATTCAAAAGTTTAATGTCGAATCTGCCATTTTGCTTAAAATATCCTAAATTAAATATGTCCCCTGAATGTTTTTTTAACCATAATTCAGCTACTTCTATCAACTCTTTAGCAGTAATTAAAAGAATCTGTGTGTCGTTATTTAACGAATAATCTACACACTGTTGAACACTTTGTGGAGTGAAATCTGGACCAATCACCATAAACACAGTAACATCTTTGTCAGAAGTATTAATATATCTATCAAACTGCTGAATATGATCTTTTAAATTCACTGCTGACTCTTTCGACTTATTATCCCACATGATGTACTTATCCTTGAATGATAATTTACCATCAGGATGTTCTGTACCAGTTAAGGTAAGTGGCTTATTAAGTAACATTTTCTCAAAAATGTAGTCAGTAGCCTGTTCGAAAAGATGCTCACATTGCAAATCTTTTTCTATAATGTTGTTAGCTCTTAAATATTTCAAATCTCGAGAAGCTAATTTATCATAAAAAGCAAGTAAGCCTTCTCGACCATCTTCTGTTTTAATTTCAATTTTTCTTATTTGATCATAATATGTGAGTATTCTATCAATCAGAACATTCTTGTTTCCTGACATAATTAACCCCAGATCGTTGCACCAAGCTGACAGCATAGACACATCCAAACCATCTCTTGGAGAAAATCCACCGAGTAAATTTGAAGGCAAAATTGATTTTATAACCACATCTTTAAGTTCACTAATTGTTGGGTTGTTAGATATTTCTATATTAGCTTTATCTAAATTCTGGCTTGCCTTAGTTACTAAATCCACTAAATATTGTTTCTTTGTTTTCTTGATAACATAATCAACAAGTTTTTCATATCCATAGTTTCGAATTTCAATATTGTAGTATTTTCTAATGCCTATAGCTATATCATCTGGAATAACATCACACATTTCTCCATCAGAATTTTTTAATGACATAAGTAAACCTTTGGTTTGTAGTGTTTTTCTTGCCAAATCAATATCATCTAAACTGTGTAGGGTATTTTCAACCTGTGGAAATCTTCCAGACTTGGCTTCTAACATATGTTGTTCTCTGACTGTGATAACTAAGTATTTTCTTAATTCTTCAAGCATATTTTTCTCATCTACAGATATGTCATTATTATGTGACCACGCAGTGTCTAACATATGCTTAAATAATGCAAATTCCTTGCTTATTTTATCTATATTAAAATTATTAGATTCATCTATAATTTCTTTTTCATAACTTAATATAGCAGCATCAGTATCTTTACAAGTAGAGATAAAATCATCTTGATTAAGAAGATAATCTCTAATAAGTATAGGTGCAATGATTCTAACAGATTGGTTAGAATCTAGGTTTATTTCATTAAGCCTATCTGCAATATTTTCTGCAGAAGTATATTGCTGTGCAGTTTTAACTAAAAAAGATTTAATTTCTTCAAGACTTAATCGTCTATAATCAGCTACATACGTTGATGCGATTCTTTTTGCAATAACAGAGATAGATGTTTGCTCAACAAGTTTAATGAATTCCATTCATATCACCTCAAGGGCATTGTATCATAAGTACCAATAAATGTCAAAACAAATAATAATCTATAAGAAGACTGACACCTAGCAAGTTATTAGTTAACATATTAGTTATTCACAATTACTTGTTTTGAGAAAACTACCAAATGCAGTCAGAAAAGTATCCACCATTATAATGCAAAACCAAATTTCTTATATTCTAAAGACGAAGCAAAAAAGGCCATTCAATGTGTTGGACTTGAACCAACGACCCTCTGATTAAGAGTCAGATTTACTCTTGCGGTGCCCAAAATATCTTCTTCTTCAATAAATCTCAGGCATATTTTGACCGCTGCGCCAAATCAACCTCACTTTTTCATCCACTGGATGCGTTCGGTCTCTTTGCTATCGACTGCTCAGTCGGTATTCACATCTTTGCTATTATTAGAATATTGTTTAATTCTACATAAAGAAAAAAGTACAATACACATTGTGTATTGTACTTTCTTGGAAGAACTGAACGATATAGATACAATGTAGTTTAAGTTAAATTTGCTCTCACGAGCAAAGTGAAATTATTGCTTCGCAATAGCTAAATAACTCTTTCAGAGTAGCTAAATTAAATTCGCCATATAGCTGACCGAAGGTCAATTTTGCTACGAAGTAATTTAGCGTACACAGTACATTTAGCTTGCCGTCAGGCGAATTTAGCTGAAAAAAGACAGATTTCTTTGTCGAAATCTGTCTTTTTTCTGGCTCCTCGTGTTGGACTTGAACCAACGACCCTCTAATTAACAGTCAGATTTACTCTTGCGGTGCCCAAAATATGCTCTTCTTCAATAAATCTCAGACATATTTTGACCGCTGCGCCAAATCAACCTCACTTTTTCATCCACTGGATGCGTTCGGTCTCTTTGCTACCGACTGCTCAGTCGGTATTCACATCTTTGCTATTATTAGAATATTGTTTAATTCTACATAAAGAAAAAAGTACAATACACATTGTGTATTGTACTTTTTTGGCTCCTCGTGTTGGACTTGAACCAACGACCCTCTGATTAACAGTCAGATGCTCTACCGACTGAGCTAACGAGGAATATTTAATAATATATGCCGTAT
>JAQVYH010000036.1 GCA_029004515.1 Eubacteriales bacterium
TGGTAGAGGTGCAATTAAAAATCCTGCTATTTTTAGGGAAATCCGTGGAGGAGAAAAGCTCTCCGCACAAGAATTGATACAGTTTTCAAACGAGCTTGAAAAGGCATATATGCTCCTTCTTGAATCCGACTTATTTACACTTCATAAGCTTAAAGAGGTATGGCTATATGCTATGGAAAACTATCCTGAAGAGAAGAAAATATGCAAGGCGGTCAAAAAAGCCTCAAAGCTTGCAGACCTCAATAGTGCAATAAATTGCTTACCTGAAATTGAATAATACCAGGAAATAATGAAAGCCAACTTGAAGTAAGTTGGCTTTTTTTTTAGTTTCTTTTATACAATCTAAGTGCATTTGTTACTACGAATATTGAACTAAAACTCATTGCTGCGGCTGCAAACATAGGGCTTAATGTTATGCCCCAGACAGGGTAGAGAATACCAGCTGCAACTGGAATCCCCAAGACGTTATAAAAGAATGCCCAGAAGAGATTTTCTTTTATATTCTTCATTGTGCGCTTGCTATACTTAACTGCAAGTACAACATCCTTTGGGTCGCTTTTCATAAGAATAATATCTGCTGAGTCAATTGCAATATCTGTACCCTTTGCCATTGCAATCCCCACATCTGCTCTCGCAAGAGCAGGTGAATCGTTAATTCCGTCACCAACCATAGCAACTCTTTTGCCACTTTCGCTTAGGCTTCTTATCTCTGCTTCTTTTCCATCAGGCAGAACCTCGGCAATTGCTTTGTCAATGCCCACACTCTTTCGTATTGCTTCGGCTACGCCTTTGTTGTCACCTGTGAGCATTATTGTATCAATGTTCATATTTTTAAGGTCTTTAATTGCCGTTGTTGAGCTTTCTTTAAGCTTATCCGCCACAGCAAATAGTCCTAATAAATTATCTTTTTTGCCAAATAGGAGAAGGGTCTTTCCCTCGGATACAAGTCGGTCTATATCATCCTTTGCAACCGATAAATCAATTCCCATCTCTTCCATGTATTTTATGCTTCCACCATATAACTGCTCGTCGATTGTTCCTTTGATTCCCTTTCCTGCAACTGCGCTGAAATCTTGCACAGGTTTTAGCTCAATATCCTTGCAATGCTCCAGAACTGCCCCTGCAAGTGGATGTTCACTTGCTTTTTCAAGTGATGCACCTATAGTGAGAAATTCCTCCATACTGCCATCATAAACAAATACCTCTGTCACCTGTGGGTTGCCCTGCGTGAGGGTACCTGTTTTATCAAAGACAATTGTGTCCACATGGGATAGTGTTTCCAATGCCTCCGCTGACTTTATCAGTACGCCTTCCCTTGCACAGCTGCCTGCGGCAACGGTTACTGCGACGGGTGTTGCAAGTCCCAATGCACAAGGACAAGAGATTACAAGAACAGATACGAAAATATTAAATGCAAAGGATATATCCTTGCCAACAATAAGCCATACAATTGCAGATATTAATGCGATTGCAATTACAACAGGAACAAATATTCCGCTAACTTTATCGGCAATTCTTGTGATGCTTGCTTTTGTTGAGCCTGTTTCCTCAACCAGTTTAATTATTCTTGATAGGGTAGTGTCTGTGCCGACATTTGTTGCCTTAATATGGATAAGACCACTTTTGTTAACAGATGCTGACATTACGCTATCTCCGATTGTCTTTTCAACAGGCATACTCTCGCCAGTAAGGGCAGATTGATCAATAGATGTGCTTCCCTGTATGATTATACCATCAACTGGGATTCCGCCACCTGGCTTTATAATTACTACATCATCAATTTTAATTGCCTGTGCATCAATATCAATTTCTACTCCGTCACGAAGGATAGTTGCCTTTTTTGGTGCAAGGTCTTTGAGTTTGCGTATTGCATTACCTGTTTTATCCTTTGAACGACTTTCCAAATATTTGCCAACAGTAACTAAGGTCAGTATCATTGCGGCAGATTCAAAATACAAGTTGTGAGCATATTGCATTATAAGTTCATCGTTGCTCGAAAAAGCTATAACGCCAATAGCTACAAGTCCATATACTATTGCCGCAAGAGAGCCTATAGCCACTAGCGTATCCATATTTGCGCCGCCACTAAATAATGCGGAAAATCCGCCATAAAAGAACTTTCTGTTAAGGTAGACAATAGGTAATGTAAGTATTAATTGCAAAACTGAGAATACAAGAGGGCTTTTATTGATAAAGTGTGGCAGAGGAAGACCTACCATATGCCCCATAGAAACATACATCAGCAATAATAAAAAGATTATTGACGCCCAAAGCCGTGTTTTTATTGGCGTGTATTTTTCTTTTGTAACTGGTTTTTCGTTTGCTTTTACACTTGCGCTGAACCCTGCTTTTTCAACTGCTTTGATAATATCCTCTGTAGTAAGTTTGCTCTCGTCAAAATCACATACCATACTGTTTGCAAGTAGGTTCACACTTGATGCATTCATTCCGTCTAGTTTGGATGTCACTCTCTCTATCCTTGCTGAGCAAGCAGAGCATGACATGCCTCCAATATCAAAATATTCTGTCATTGATTACCACCCCTTTTAGGTTATTATACCATAAGTAAAAATGTTTGCTAGCAAGGACATTTTTACGCAGCCGCCAATGTCCTTAAAGAGAAACCCTGTTTGAATTGCGAAAGCAATCAAAGTCGTTTTGCGACGTTGCTCTTTAAGGTTATTATACCATATAAAAAGTATTTTAACAATTGTATGAATTTATTTATATTATATAGACAAATATAGTTTTTATTGGTATACTTTTATATAGGTGAGAATGTATATGAAAAAAATATTAACAGTAACATTAAACCCATGTATAGATAAAACAATAACCATAGATGACTTTACCTATGGTGGGTTGAACCGCGCTGTAAATCATATAAGTATTGTTGGTGGCAAAGGCATAAATTGTGCCACTATTTTATCAGGTATGGGACAACAGGTAATATCCCTTGGCATGACTGCCGGCACACAGGTTCAACAGTATCATAAGGATATGTCAATTCCTTATGGAGGTGTGGTGTGTAAGGGTGATGTTCGTACTAATTATAAGATAGTCAACTCCTCCGATAAAATCACTACTGAAATCAACGAACCTGGCTTTATTGTGAGCGGCGATGAAGTTGAGAAGCTTATAGCCCTCTTTTCAGCATCGCTTGATGATGTGGGTGTGGCTATTCTATCAGGCAGTGCACCAATAGGGGTGAAAGATGATATTTATTATCGCCTTACTGATATTGCAAGTAAGCATAATGTTCCTGTTATTCTTGATACGGATGGTCCAAGACTGAAAGAGGGCATTAAGGCAAAACCATACTTTATCAAGCCCAATACATTTGAAATTTGCCAGCTATTAAATGATAATGATGCTGCTATTGAAAAGCAGATTGCAGAACTTAAAAAGCATATCCTCACTGGTGTTAAGCTTGCCGCAATATCAATGGGTGAGTGTGGAGCAATATTTGTTGACAACAAGCAAACCATTCGTGTTTATGCACCTGAAACAAAATGCATCAGCACCACAGGGGCAGGAGATTCAATGGTTGCCATGATTGCTTATGGAATAGTTAATAATCTTGACCTTATAAACATCGGCAGGCTTGCCGTTTGCGCAGGAAGTCTTACTTGTGAGAGGGTGGGGCTTTGTGATGGTAAAGAAGCACTAGATAATTATACAAGTATTAAAGCCGAGATAATTGGCGGATAATTAAAGGAGTTTTTAGGAATGAGAACTTTAGTACATGAAACTGACCTTTGTGTAGTAGGTGGCGGTATGGCAGGCGTATGCACTGCAATCTCTGCTGCAAGACACGGAATCAAGGTTGTACTTATGCAGGACAGGCCTGTTCTTGGTGGTAATGCATCAAGTGAAATCAGAATGTGGGTTTGTGGTGCGCATGGAGATAACAATCGTGAAACAGGTATTGTTGAAGAAATACAGCTTGAGAATTTCTATCGTAACACAGGTCTTAAATATACCTTGTGGGATAGCATTGTATATGAAAAGGTAAAATCTGAAAAGAACATCACACTTCTTCTTAATTGTAGCTGTAATGAAGCAAAGATGAATGGTGATGAGATAGAAAGTATAACTGGTTGGCAGCTTACAAGCGAGACCTTCCATACAGTAAAGGCAAAGATTTTTGCAGACTGCTCAGGTGACAGCATCCTTGCACCGCTTACAGGTGCGGAGTATCGTATGGGCAGAGAGGAAAGGGCAGAGTTTAACGAGTCAATCGCTCCTGTTAAAGGGGATGATATGACTATGGGTATGAGTTGCCTTTTCCAGATAAGAGAAACAACTTCACCAAAGAAGTTTATAAAGCCTGAATGGGCATATACATATCCAACCGACGATGACCTTCCATATAGGGGTCATGATCGCACCACTAACTGGTGGTGGATTGAGATTGGTGGACTTCAGGATACTATTCACGATGCAGAGGAGCTTCGTGATGAGCTATTAAAAATTGCTTTTGGTGTTTGGGATCATTGTAAAAATCAGGGTGACCATGGCTATGAAAATTGGGAGATGGAATGGATTGGATTCCTTCCGGGTAAAAGAGAAAGCCGTCGCTATGTAGGTGATTATATTATTAATCAGAACGATGTAGAATCAGGCGGTAAGTTTGATGATATTATCGCTTATGGCGGATGGAGTATGGATGACCACTTCCCAGAGGGATTTTATTATCACGAGGGACATCCGACTATTTATCATCCTGCACCATCACCTTGGGGTATTTGCTATCGTAGTATCTATTCAAAAAATATTAAGAATCTTGCTTTTGCAGGCAGAAACATCAGTGTAACTCATACAGCTATGAGCTCATCAAGAGTTATGGCAACATGCTCCATTATCGGTCAGGCTCTTGGCACAGCAGCATCTCTTGCTGTTAAGTGCGACCAGACAATGCGTGAAGTCGATGTTAAGCTTCTACAGAAGCTTCTTATGGAAGATGATTGTTATATCCCATATAATAGTCGCAGGGTATCTGACCTTACGCTTAAGGCTAGAGGCAACTGCGAGGTAGTAAGAAATGGTATAGAGCGTGGGGACGATAACCTATGGATAGGTAATGCTGGAGAATACATTGAATATACCTTTGATGGTAGCGAAGATGTAGGCTGCGTAAAAATCGTATTTGATAGCTTCCTAAGCAGAAAATATCACAATATGCCTTGTTATTATCCTATTGTGCAAGAGCAATTTCAGCTTCCGGATACTATTATTAAGAAGTTTAAGCTTGAATACATTCTAGGCAATGGAGAAAAGGAAGAAATAGTCATAGAGGACAACAGACAGAGATTTATTAAGATTCCTTTTGGCAAGAAAATTTCTTCAATTCGCCTTGTCCCCCTTGAAACATGGGGCTGTGATGAATACAGAGTTTTTTCATTTGAATTAACAAAGTAAATAATGGATATAATATTAAACTAAGGCTTGACAAAAGTTGTAAAATGATATATAATTCTTGATAACCTGTATTATCAGGTGGAAGTTTTACATTTATAAAGGATTTGCCTAATACGGAGGGAGGGATTTACTAATGTCAGAAATCAGAGTTAAAGAAAATGAAACTTTAGACAGCGCTCTTCGTAGGTTTAAAAGGCAGTGTGCAAAAGCCGGAGTTATTTCGGAAGTACGCAAAAGAGAACATTATGAAAAACCAAGCGTAAAAAGAAAGAAGAAGTCAGAAGCAGCGAGAAAGAGAAAGTATTAATTTTTCAGGGGTGTGTTAAATGTCACTTAAAGAAAAGCTTTTAGATGACCTGAAACAGGCCATGAAAGATAGGGACGTAATTCGTAAGAATACTGTTCAAATGATGCGTGCTGCGATCCTTCAAATTGAGAAGGATGACAAGGTTACGCTTGACGACGACGGTGTTCTGGAGGTTATCGCTAAAGAACTCAAAATGCGAAAAGATGTACTTCCTGAATATGAAAAAAGCGGCAGACAAGACCTGGTTGATGGTCTGAATGCTGAAATTCAAGTTTTGCTTGCTTATCTGCCCGAACAGCTTACGCCCGAGCAGTTGACTGAAATCGTTAAAGAAGCTATTGAATCTGTTGGTGCTACATCCATGAAAGATATGGGTAAGGTAATGGGTGCGGTTATGCCAAAGGTTAAAGGCAAAACCGACGGGAAACAGATCAATCAATGCGTAAAGGAATTATTAGGCTAAAAAGAAGGGTGGCGATAGCCGCCCTTTTTTGTTATGCACAAAGAGAATTATTGTTTTAATGGAGTGTTATATATGTCTATACTACAGCCGGACTTGCATTTTAAGAATGTGACTGAAATCAATATAGATTTATTCAAAGAGAAGAATATCAAATTTATTATTTTTGATATTGATAATACCCTTGCGGAGTTTAACAACCCAGACCTTTATGATGGCGTTAAGGCTTGGCTTGATAGCGTGCTTGATGCAGGGTTTAAGTGTTGCCTTGTTTCTAACAATTGTCGCACAAGGGTAGAAGAGTTTAATAAAAATTTGGGGTTCTATACAATATCCCGTGCGGCAAAGCCCTTTAGTTTTATGCTCAAAAGGGCGCTTAGAAAACATGGGTATAAGCCCGAAAATACATGTGTAATCGGAGACCAGATTTTTAGTGATATTATGGCGGCTAATCTGGGTGGAATGTTATCTATTCTTGTTGACCCGTTAAGCGATGCATATGAGGGCAAGTTTGTTGAATTTAAAAGAAAACTTGAAAAATTTGTTATAACCAGATAATAAAAGGGAGCAGTTTTGTTATGAATTACTTTGTAATAGGTGACCCTGTGGAGCACAGCGTATCTCCTCAGATTCATAATACAATATTTGAATATTACGACAGCCCTGAAAAGTATGAAAAAGTCCATGTAAAAAAGGATGATATAAAGGTCCTTGTTGAAAAGTTTCGACAAGAGGGAAGAGGTTTTAATATAACTGTCCCTCATAAGAGTAATATTATTCCATATCTAGATGGAATTTCAGAAGAAGCCCGCCTAGTGAATGCTGTCAATACAGTTGTTAAAAAAAGCGGACTGCTTATGGGATATAATACAGATATTGAGGGATTTGCAATGCAGGTAAGTCACGCAGGATGCAGACTTCAAGGGGCTAGAGTTAAGATAATTGGTGCAGGCGGAGCTGCAAGAGCAATCGCATATTCAGCTTTTAAGCATGGTGCGAGAATAATTACTATATACAACAGAACAATAAGCAAAGCGGAAGATATAACCAATATGCTAAGTGTGGCTAATATAGAGGAAACTACCAATTGCCAATTATATGCAAAGGTTCTTTCTGATTTTGATGCAGGCTTTTGTGATATCCTTGTTAACGCCACATCTGTTGGACTTGGCAAGGGACATGAAGAGGAGATGCCGATTGAGAGCCTTGAAGGAATTCTTCCTCATACAGTCCTCTTTGATATAATATACGAGCCCTCTCAAACACGCCTAATGCGTGAGGCGGTAAAGTATGGAAACAGAACTTGTAACGGCCTTGATATGCTAATATATCAGGGGGTTATTGCAAATGATATATGGTGTGGTTTTGGAGCTGCGAAGAATCAAGAATTAATTGCAGAAATACGCAGAAAACTATTAGTTAGAAAGGTACTATTATAATGGCACAGACGATAAAATTTGGCCCTGCTGGAAGTCCTGAAAGCTTCTATGACCAAGGTTATAAATCATCTTTAGAGATGCCCCAGTGGCTTAAAGAAATGGGGCTTAACGCCTTTGAATATCAGTGTGGCAGAGGTGTCAAGATATCCTCAGAAAGCGCTGTAAGGCTTGGTGAATTAGCAATCCATAATGGGATAGCACTTAGTGTTCATTCACCATATTTTACTAATATTTCAACTATGGAACCTGAAAAATACGAGAATAGTATGAAATACATTATGCAGACTCTTGAGGCAGCGAAATATATGCGTGCTCAGAGAATAGTGCTTCATATGGGTTCATTCAAAGGTTCAACAAGGGAAGAGGCTGTTGAAAGGTCCAAAATTTTTGTTAAGGATCTGCTTGTTCGTCAGGAGGAAAATGACTATGACGATATCACTGTGTGCCTTGAAACAATGGGTAAGATAAATCAGATGGGTACATTAGCTGAAACTCTTGAGGTGTGTGCGATTGATGACAGGCTTCTCCCAACGATTGATTTCGGTCATCTTAACGCCAGAACTAATGGACAGATGACTACTGAAGCAGAATTTTCTGCAACAATTGATATGATAGAGAATATGCTTGGTCATGATAGGGCAAAGATTTTCCATTCTCATTTCAGTAAGATTGAGTATACTGAAAATGGTGGAGAAGTAAAGCATCTTACTTTTGAAGATACCCAGTATGGACCTGATTTTGAGCCTCTGGCAAATCAGATTGCAAAGAGGGGTCTTACACCTGTTTTTATCTGCGAATCTGCAGGAACACAGGCGGAAGATGCTCTATATATGAAGAATGTATACGAAAGAATTATAAGCGAATAAAATATCCATTAGAAAAGAGATGATCACATATGAAAATTCTTATTATTAATGGTGCCAATCTTAACATGACTGGCAAAAGAGAACCTGAGATTTATGGGAGTGAAACTCTTGATGAAATTAATGGCGATATTAAGTCCTTCGCCGATACAAAGGGTGTAGAGGTTGACTTTTTTCAATCAAATTATGAGGGAGCAATCATAGACACAATTCACTCGGCAATGGGAAAATATGACGGAATCGTTATAAACCCCGGTGCATACACCCACTATAGTTATGCAATTCGTGATGCTATATCATCTGTGACTGTCCCTGCTGTAGAGGTACATATATCAGACATCCATGCCCGTGAGGAGTTTCGTCATACTAGCGTTATTGCACCTGTTTGCATTAAACAGATATATGGTATGGGGAAAAAGGGATATATGGTAGCAATTGAATATCTTATGGAAAAGGCGAATTAAATGACAGATAAGCTTATAAGAATTATTGATTATATAAAAGATAATAATCTTGATGGCGTTCTAATAACTTCAATGCCAAATGCCTTTTATATGGCTGGATTTACAGGAGATAATGTGCTTTTGTTTATATCCTCTGACAAACAACTTCTTATTACTGATTCGAGATATACTCTTCAAGCGGCGGAGCAATCCCCTGAATATCAGTTGATTACTGCAAAGGGGTCACTAATTGGTGAGCTGAAGGATATGAATCTTAAGAAATTAGGCTTTGAGGGTGATGCTGTAAGCTGTAATCAGCTTGTAGACTTTAGGAGGAGCCTTGAATCCTGCGAATTTTGTGATATTTCAGAGGTTCTTCGTGAAATCCGCCTTGTTAAAGCAGAGGAAGAACTGGATAAAATCCGCAAAGCAGCGCATATTGCAGACAGGGCTTTTTCTCATATACTAAGCTTTGCAAAGATTGGTATGACAGAAAAGGAAATTGCTCTTGAAATAGAGTTCTTTATGAGAAAAAATGGCGCAGAGGGTGTTTCTTTTGATACCATTGTTGCTGCAGCAGAGCACGGTGCAATGCCACATGCAGAGCCGGGCGACAGAGCGATAAAAAATGGTGACTGTGTTGTTATGGATTTTGGTTGCAAGTATCAAGGATATTGTAGCGATATGACTAGAACCATATTTTTTGGAGAACCTGATGAAAAGCAGCTTGTTGTTTATAATGCGGTTCTTGAAGCGCAGAAGATAGCGCTATCCAATATTAGGGTAGGAGTAAGCGCAAAATCTGTCGACCAAAGTGCGAGGGATAGTCTTAAGAAAACTGATATGGATAAATATTTTACTCATTCCCTTGGACATGGAGTAGGAGTTGAAGTTCACGAGGGGCCAAGATTAAGCCCTTACAGTAATGCTGTTCTTAAGAGCGGAATGGTTGTAACGGTTGAACCCGGAGTATATATTGACGGATTTGTTGGTGTTCGTATAGAAGACCTTGTTATAGTCAATGAAAACGGGTGCGAAAATGTAACAAAATCTTCAAAAGACATAATAATTATGCAATAGACTATTGAAATTTTTCCAATTATAGTGTATAATAACAGTGTGGAACTAAATTGAGGTGGTATGCCTCGGAGAAAGGAAGTTATACAAATGATTTCAGCAGGTGAATTTAGAAATGGCGTAACCTTCGAATATGACGGTGGTGTATACCAGATTATCGAATTTCAGCATGTTAAACCCGGAAAGGGCGCAGCCTTCGTAAGAACTAAGATTAAAAATGTTATCACAGGCGGCGTTGTTGAAAAGACATTCAATCCAACAGAAAAAATGCCTAAGGCACACATCGATAGAAGAAATATGCAGTACCTTTACAACGATGGTGAACTTTTTTACTTTATGGACCCAGAGTCATTCGAGCAGATTCCTCTCAATGCAGATACTCTCGGTGATGCACTTAAGTTCGTTAAGGAAAATGATGAAGTTCTTATCCTTGCATTCAAGGGTAATGTATTCGGTGTTGAACCGCCAAATTTTGTAGAGCTTGAAGTTACAGAAACAGAACCAGGTGTTAAGGGTGATACAGCGACAAACGTTGTTAAGCCTGCTACTCTTGAAACGGGTGCTACAATCAACGTTCCTCTCTTCATCAACACAGGTGAGAAGATTAAAGTTGATACAAGAACAGGATCATATATGAGCCGTGCATAAAGAATAGAAGGAGTAAGTTGTACATTTGAAGCAAACTGTACCCTTGTTGTATTTTAATACACATCGGGTGGCTAGATCCTATACTGTTTGCCCAATCTACATTAATTTCTTCTTATACATAGGCTGGTGTATATTTATACATTATTCTATGTAGCGTTATTATTCATATGTGATAATATTTAAAAAAACTTTCCATAGAAAGGGAGTTAAAAAAATGTCAGAATTAACAGAAAAGATTGCATATCTTCGCGGCCTTGCTGAGGGTATGAAGCTTGATAAGGAAACAAACGAGGGCAAACTAATTAGTGAGATTATCGATGTGCTCGGCGATATGGGTGCAGATGTAGATAGCCTTTTTGATATTGCCGATGATCTTGAAGAGTCTGTTGCAGACCTTGAAGAAGCATATGATGAAATCGAAGAAGAACTTTTCGATGAGTATGAGGATGAAGATGATGACGAGGATGATATCTTTGTTATAAATTGTCCTAGTTGTGGAGTAGAGGTGGCTCTTGATGATGATATTCTTTCAGGAGATGCTATTATCTGCCCTAACTGCGAAGAAGAAATCGAAATAGAATTTGACTGTGACTGTGATGAAGAATGTAGCTGTTGCGATAGCGATTGCGAATAACCATAGTCTTGAAATTACATTATTTTAATAAATAAAGGGGCTAACCATAGCCCCACATTCACATAAGGCAGCACTGTCTTAAAAAGAGTCATTCTTGCATAATTCTGTGACTAAAAAACTTACATCCGTTCGGACTATTGGTTTTATTGTCTTTATTGTCTTGGTTTCATCCAGGAAATTCAATTATTATGGTGCTTAATCAGTTTTGAAATTCAGATTATAGGGTTTTGACAAACAATAAAATCCTATCATTCTGGCATATTCCGTATTTTTCTTTTTGACAATATAGAACAAGAATATGGCTTCAGAATCATTACTTTCTTTTGTGGTTGTGGGAGTGGTTCTGCCCTTTTTCGTTTATTGCAAGATATCAGCGAAAGAAGGAGCAAATCCATGTGGCTTTTATATGCAGTTGTAGTTGGAGTTATTATTCTTGACAGAATCTCAAAGCTTGTTGTAATAATGAATATGCCTTTATCACACTCTATTCCCGTTATAAAATATATCCTTAACTTTACATATGTGCGTAACACTGGTGCGGCTTTTAGTATGTTTAGCAATAGTAATATTATTTTGGGTATAGTTGCAACAGCTGTTGTAATTGCGGCAATTATTTATTTCCATATTAAAAAGCCATCCAGCAAATATCTGATTATATATTCAGGTATGATTATGGGTGGAGCAATAGGAAATGTTATAGATAGATTTATATATAGCTATGTAATCGACTTTATAGATATACAGTTTATGGAGTTTGCAGTCTTTAATATTGCAGATTGCTTTATTGTAGTCGGCTGCATATTCTTAGCAGCATGGATTATGATTGCGGACGGTAACAATAAAGAGGTGACATCAATTGACAAATAGTAGATTTACAGCATCATTATCTTGCCGCTTAGATGTTGCCATGGCGGAGAATTTTAAGGATATGACTCGTTCATATTGTGGCAAACTTACAGAGCAGGGTAATGTTTGTGTAAATGGCAAGACTATTACGAAAAGTGGATATAAGCTTGCTGCCGGGGATGTGGTTGAAGTGAGCCTTCCTGCCCCTCAGCCAATTGATGCACAGCCTGAGGATATCCTTCTTGATATTGTTTATGAAGATAACGATATTATTGTTGTTAATAAACCTCGTGGTATGGTTGTTCATCCTGCTCCTGGTAATACTAGCGGTACATTGGTTAATGCTCTTCTTATGCATTGCAAGGATGGCCTTTCAACCATCAATGGAAAGATGCGTCCCGGTATCGTTCACCGTATAGATAAGGACACAACCGGTCTTTTGCTTGTTGCTAAAAGCACAGCCGCACATCTAGGGCTTTCAGAGCAGATTAAGGAGCATTCCCTTACAAGATGTTATGTAGCATTAGTGCATAGAAATATCAAAGAGGATGAGGGCACTATTACTACTATGATTGGTAGGCATCCTACTGACAGAAAGAAAATGAGCATTAATTGCAGAGGTGGAAGAGAGGCAATAACACACTTTCAGGTGCTTAAGAGATATAAGTGGTATACCCTTGTTAAATGTCGCCTTGAAACAGGTAGAACTCATCAGATTCGCGTTCATATGAGCTCTAGGGGTAATCCTGTTGTTGGCGATAAGCTGTACGGAATAAAGAAGGAAAAATTTACCCTTGAAGGTCAGCTACTCCACGCACAGATAGTTGGTTTTGTCCATCCTATAAAAGGTGAATATATGGAGTTTTCATCTGATATACCAGCGGATTTTTATCATGTTCTAGATGTGCTTGACAGCATAGAAGGGGGAGCTACAGGTGGGAAATGAGAAAACAATTGTTAGTCATCATCATGAGGGACACAGATCACGCATGAGAAATAAGCTTGCTAAAAATATCGAGCATACATTAGAGGATCATGAACTGATAGAAATGCTCCTTTATTATATCTACCCAAGATGCGACACAAACGAAAAGGCACATAGAATTTTTAGTTATTTTGGCGGTAAGCTTAATAATCTTCTTGATGCGGACAGACAACAACTTTTAGATGCAGGGCTTACAGATGTTGGGGCATCATTCTTTGAATTATTTCGCGAATTGGTGCGTAGCTATAAACTTAACAACATCAATGATAGGTTTTCATTTACTGATACGCAGTCTTTGATGGATTATTGCATAAGCCTTGTGGACAGCAATCAAAATGAACAGTTTTATATTATTTGTTTCGATGCAAAAAACAGAAGAATAAATGACATATATGTTGCAAAAGGAAGCGCGGGAAATGTTGGGCTCTCAATGCGTGCAGTCGTAGATGCAAGCGTTAAAAACAGGGCTTCTTCTGTTGTAATGATGCACAATCATCCTAATGGAATCCTGACTGCATCTGCTGAAGATATTGCAACAACACATAAGATTGACAGGGCACTTCGTATGCTTGGTATATCTCTTGCGGACCATATTATCGTTGCTGGGGGCAAGGCAGTATCAATGCGTGAATCAGGTTGCTTTGATATCCGAATGGAGTAATTTTTTTGGATTAGAAATCTGATATCTGCACAAACTAATCCATATTGGAGGTTGCCCTCATGTCTAATTTAACTGAAGTATATGAAAAGGCTGCGGCTGAAGCAATCCGAAGGGAACTTTGTCGTGGTCTTAAGAATCCTCAAAATCAAGTTGATTATGAGGAACGAAGAATTGAGTGCCTTACAAATCCCGATAAATATCCTCTTGTTGTGCGTCTTGAAAATTGCCATTGCAAGGAGGGTGATTGTGTAAGCAGTTGTGCCTTTGACGCAATCTATCGTGATAATCAGGGTGCAGCGATCGTTGATAATGAAAAATGCACAGGCTGTAGTGAGTGCATTTCTGCCTGTAGTCAAGGTAATATCGCACCCAGAAAGGACATTGTTCCCCTTTTCGAATTACTTAAAAACAGAGAAACTAATCCTGTATACGCTATTGTTGCCCCTGCTTTTGTTGGGCAATTTTCAGAAAGTGTAACCCCCGGAATGCTACGGACCACTTTTAAGAAAATGGGCTTTGAGGGAATGGTTGAGGTCGCCCTTTTTGCAGATATTCTTACCCTTAAAGAGGCGTTGGAATATCAACACTATGTTAAGAGTGAGGGCGATTATATGCTAACTAGCTGTTGTTGTCCAATGTGGGTAGGTATGATAAGAAAGGTATATTCTCATATTGCACCACATATGCCACCGTCAGTTTCTCCTATGGTTGCCTGTGGACGCAGCATAAAAAAACTCAATCCAGATGCAAAGGTCGTTTTTATTGGTCCTTGCCTTGCAAAAAAGGCCGAGGCAAAGGAAGAGGACATTAAGGATGCAGTTGATCTTGTTTTGACCTTTCAGGAGACGGAGGAGCTTTTTTACTTGATTGGGATAGACCCATCAAAGCAAGAGGAGGATGACCGTGACCATGCATCTTTTGCAGGTAGAATATATGCAAGATCGGGCGGAGTATGTGAGGCTGTAGAAAAGACATCTGCCTATCTTAACCCTTTAAGAGAACTACCCTTTAAATCTGTTAATGCCGATGGAGTGGCAGAATGTAAGAAAGTATTGACAGAGATTATGTCAGGAGATATAAAGGCTAATTTTATTGAGGGAATGGGTTGCGTTGGCGGATGTGTCGGTGGACCTAAAAGAATTATTGACAAAAACGATGGAAAACGGTTTGTTGAGGCTTATGCTAAAGAGGCTGAATATACAACCCCTGTGAATAATCCCTATGTTATAGACATGCTTCATCGCCTTGGCTATGATTCAATCGAAAGCCTTGTTGCTGATGATACGATTTTCTTAAGAAAATGGTAAAAAAATAGCCCTAATCAGGGGCTTTTTATTAATTTATAGGAAATTGCGCAACCTTTTGCGCAATTTCACGCTGCGACGGAGTGAATCCGCCTACGCTTACCCTCGCGGGGCGAGAAGATGCGTTCCGGAAAGCGCTACGCGCCGGAACGCTTTTTTATTGACTAAAATGGTCTGTTGTGATATAATAAAAAACACGTAGAGTGCTGTATTTACCTACTGTTAATACAATATAAGGAAGAAAACATATGAAAACTTATGATATAGTAATATGCGGAGCTGGAAGTGCAGGCTTTTGTGCTGCTGTTGCTGCTGCAAGACAGGGTGCAAAAACAGCACTCATTGAAAAATACAATACGCCCGGTGGAATATTAACTGTTTTGGGTAATAACTCAATTGACCAGTTTAATAATCCATTTATCAATGATGACAAAATGATAATTAAGGGTATTGGCTGGGAGTTTGTAAAGAGGCTTCATAAGGACGGATTTGCTAATATTCCTGATATGGATGCAGAGTATCAATGCCATAATCAGTATGGCGTAAAGGTAAATCCAATAGCCGCCGCAAAAATAATGGATGATATGCTTATTGAATCCGGTGTGGATTTGTACTATGGACAACCTATGGTTGATGCAAGTTCTACTGATAATGAGATCGAAAGCGTTACTATATCTACAAAAGCTGGACTAAGGAAAGTAAAGGCAAAGATTTTTATTGACTGCAGTGGTGATGGAGATCTTGCAGAGTTTGCAGGGGCAGAATTTGTGAAGGGTGATGGCGAGGGAACATTCCAGCCAGGTACTCTGAGGTTTTATCCCTCTGTTTATGTTGACAGTCCTATTATAGGATATGGTGATAATAGAAACCATATAAAGCTTGATACAACAGACAGCGATAACATAACCAAGGCAGAAATATATGCAAGGAATTTAATATATGAGCAGATGAAATCAGGACAGCGTATAATGGCTACAGCCCCCGCGGTTGCTCCAAGGGAAGGTAGAAGGATAGCAGGTATCACGCAACTAAGTGTAAAGGATTATTGTGAAGGCACTGTTTTTGACGATTCTGTATGTTATACATATTGGTTTATTGATATTCACAAAGATAATGAACCTACATATATCCAATATATAAAGCATGACAAAACTCCAACAATTCGTTTGTCTGCTATGATATCTAAGGATTTTAGTAATTTTATGATGGCAGGTCGTTGCATTTCTTCTGATAGAGAAACTAATTCGGCTATAAGAGTAAAGGCAAGCTGTATGGCGATGGGAGAGGCTTGTGGAACAGCAGCTGCAATAGCTGTTAAAAGTAATGTTCACGTAGCTGATATTGATATTATCCAGCTGAAAAACACGTTGACTAACAACGGAGCAATTGTTCCGGGAGTGGGCAGAACGCTTGCTTATAATGATGTAATAAATTAATTATATATAAAAGGACGGTATACAACTATGAAAAAGTTAATTTCAGCTGTTATGGCAACAGTTTGTGCTATGTCAGTAACAGCGTCTGCAACAGTCTTGGAATTCCAGATGAATTCCACAACTCTTAATATTCAAAATAATGATGGCATCACAAGCAAAACTCTTGATGTTGCTCCATTTACAGTAAACGACAGAACAGTTGTTCCTGTAAGGGTTATTTCTGAAAGTTTTGGAGCTGATGTTAAATATAATGAGGCTGACGAAACAGTTACAATCACAAAAGGTGACAAGGTGATTATACTTACAATTGGTAAGGATTTTGCAAATGTTAATGGTCTGGATATTCAACTTGATGTAACAGCATTTACTGAAAACGGCAGAACAATGGTACCTGTTAGATTTGTATCAGAACAGCTTGGATATCAGGTTGAGTATGAAGAAATTTTTGAAAATGTACTCATAACAGACGAGCCTGCTGCTATGATGGTATCGGGTATACCTGTAAGTCAGTCTACATATAAGATGCTGTATGATGAATTTACAAATTCAGATTATTCACAGGACAAAGCTGAAAATGTTAAGATGGTTGAATCTATCATTACTGAAATCTATTCATTATCAAATGGCGCTACATTATCCGAAGAATCCAAGACTACTTTTAAAGATACTATTGACTATGAAGGATATCTTCAGGTAGCAACTACTCTTAAGACTACCTACACACAGCTTATGAAGAAGAATCTTATCGCAGGTGAGTTCTATAGAAGCTTATCAGCAAGTGATCTTATTAAGAGTTCTGACGAGGATATTAAAGAGCAATATAACAATAACTATGTTACAGCAAAGCATATTCTCATTCCAACAATGGATATGGAGACAGGCATGGAATTTGATGAAAAGGAAAAGACTGCAGCAAAAAACCTTGCGTATGACATTTACAATAAAGTTCAAAAGGGTCAGGATTTTGACGAACTGATGAAAGCCTATTCAAAGGACACAGGTCTCGAGCATTATCCTGATGGTTATACATTTACTCGTGATGAAATGGTTCCTGAATTTGAAAAGGCATCATTTGATCTTGATACTGGTAAGGTTAGTAGTCCCATCGAGAGTATGTATGGTTATCATATTATCAAAAAAGAACCACTTGCACCAATAACAGAAGAACTTAAAGCTACTATTGAAATGGAAAGAGCAAGCTCAATGCTTGATTTATTAGTGCAGAGCAAAATTTCTGAAACAGAGATTATTAAGAATGAGGAAGTTATTAATTCTATTATAGGCGAATAATTAGTTACGATGGCTCACTGCATTGTGTGGTGAGTCATTATGTTTATTATAGGGGAGGAAGTTTTTTTGGATAGCTTAATACTAGCAATTAATGTGGTAACGCCACTATTCTTGCTTATGACAATTGGATATATATTAAACCGTATAAAGATGGTTAATGAAAACTCTCTTTCGGTTATGAATAGGCTGGTTTTTAAGCTTTTTCTTCCAACGCTGATGTTCTACAATGTATATAGAACAGATATTAAGTCAGCAATTCAGCCCGGATTTATAGCATTTTGTGTTGTTGCAGTGCTTGTTATGGCCCTTATACTCATTGCTGTTATTCCGCTTTTGGAGAAGGATAACAGAAAGAGAGGGGTTATAATTCAGGGGATATTCAGAAGTAATTTTGTTCTGTTTGGCGTACCTGTTGCAACGGCAATTCTTGGTGAAAATAATCTTGGCATTACATCTGTTCTCATAGCAATTATTGTTCCGATGTACAATGCTTTGGCTGTTGTTATTCTAGAGATGTATCGTGGCGGTAATTTCACAAAGGAGAAGATTTTTACTATAATAAAAGGGATTCTCACCAATCCTCTTGTTTTCTCATCCGTGATTGGTATCGCCTTTTTATACTTTGGAGTTAAGATGCCAAAACCAATTGAAACAACTGTTAGCGATATAGGCAGAGTTGCAACACCCCTTGCGCTTATCGTTCTTGGCGCAACTTTTAAATTCAGCAGAATATCAGGTAATCTTGTTCCGCTGATTATTACGGTTGCCGGCAAGCTGATTATAACACCATTAGTGATAATTGGTGTTGCTGTAAAAATTGGATTTGATGCGGCTGCTATAGTAACACTTATTAGTATGACCGCCTCTCCAACTGCTGTTTCAAGTTATACAATGGCAGAGGAGATGGGTTCGGATGGTGAACTTGCAGGTCAGGTCGTTGTTCTTACAACTGCAGTTTCCGTTGTTACGGTTTTCCTGTTCGTAGTTGTTTTGAGCTATCTTGGATTAATATAATTTGAGTTTTTATTTGGGATTAAAATGGAAAACAAATCAGCATATCAATTAAAGCAGTATATACTAATAAAGGAGGAATTTTTATGAAAAGGTTTTTGGCTTTATTACTTATAGTGGTTTTTTGTGCACCTTATATGGCGTTTGGGGAGCAAGCAGGGGAAAAACTTTTTACTACCAAAAGTATTCCTTGTCCTGAAGGGGAAAAGTATTGGGGAGAGGATTATCAAAAATTCTCACATCTTTATGCTAGATATGCAGATGACAAAACGCCTATCCCATTATCAAAATGTTATGACGGATATATGTATGCTACAATTCCATCGTACAATTTGGGTCGTGAAATAGAAACATTCTTGGCAGAGGATATAACATTTTCAGACGATAATGATCAGTTTGAATATTACTTTATGGGTAAGCTTTCAGCCACAGGAGTAATAACAGGTGATGAAATGGGCAGGGCTAATCCATATGATAATGTAACAAGAGCAGAGGCAACTGCAATGGTTATGCGTATGCTTGGTCTTGATAGAGCCAAGGGAGCAGTCAGCGGCTTTGAAGATGTGCCAAAGGACGAGTGGTATGCAAATGTTATAGCTACTGCAAGGAAATATGGAGTAGTTAATGGTGATAGCGAAACTATCTTCAACCCTGATAGAAATGTCACTCATGAGGAAATAATCGTTATGGTTGCTCGTGGAGTTTGGGCTACAGAGCTTAAGAACGAGAATAAGACTATTACAAAGGAAGCTTTTGTAGAAAAACACCCTATTTCTGATGTGGAGGATATCTCCGATTGGGCACTAAGTGCTTATGAAACAATAGGAACTTATAGCCCATCAGACTTTGTTGAAAACGGAAAGTATGATGCAGAGGGATTTCCTGACTCCGATTGGTATTTCTACCCACAAAATATAGCAACAAGAGCTGACATTGCGGATGTTATAAGTAGAGTGATTGAAGATATGCAAGTCTACCCTTCGCAGACAGCGATTAAATATGGATTTGATAAAGGAATGCCTGTTATAGATGGTTCAACTTCTACATATCCATTCACCGAGGCTGTATATGGCTCGCTCTTCTCAAATGGTTATCATCATCCTACAAAGCCACAGAAGCATTCAAAGAGCCATGCGTCATATCAAAGACTTATTAATGGCGAGATTGATATGATTTTCGCTTCAGTGTACCCTGCACAGGATATCCTCAAAATGGCAGAGGAAAATGGTGTTGAGTTTGAGCTTATCCCTATTGCATATGATGCAATGACATTCTTCACCAATTCAGAAAACCCATCAAAGGGTCTTACCAGTCAGCAGATTTCTGAAATATATATTAATAATACATATAAGAACTGGAACGAGGTTGACGGTGCGGATGCTCTTCTTTATCCGTATTGCAGAAATTACGACAGCGGAAGTCAGGCGCAGATGATACTAAACAAGTCGAAGTACTTGTTTTTATTATGTCGTAAAATCTTGGATTTTAGGCTTAACAATCACAGATTATTATGTTATAATTCAAGAAGGAGAAGTAGATATGAATTGTATTTTTGGAATTGATGTTGGGGGAACCGAAATCAAAATCGGTAAATTTTATCACGATCAACTTGTTCTTAAAGACAAGATTAAAACAGATCTGTCGAGTGACGGGAAAAATATTTTTCCCGATCTTTTTCGTAAAATAGATGAACTCTTAGGCGAGGATACAATGCTGGGAATTGGAGTTGGTGTTCCTGGTCCCGTGGTTAAAGGTGTAGTCTATGGTGCTCAAAATCTTGGGTGGAAGGTAATGGAAGCGGAAAAGATTATTCTAGGTCATTATCCCAATGTCGTTGCTCGCGTTTTGAATGATGCCAATGCTGCTGCCATCGGTGAAATGTCTGCCGGCAGTGCTCGCCGATTTCGTGATTTTATTTTCGTTACCATCGGCACCGGAATCGGTGGGGGAGTTGTCATTAACGGTGAACTGTATGAAGGAAATAACGGTTCTACCGGTGAAATAGGTCATCTAAGAGTGGCTGAAGGGAATCTTCGAAAATGCAATTGCGGTCTTTATGATTGTTGCGAACGTTATGCCAGCGCCACCGGACTTGTTTTGACCGCAAA
>JAQVYH010000037.1 GCA_029004515.1 Eubacteriales bacterium
ATGGTTAAAAAGCTTCAGGAACTAGGAGCTGATGTTACATATCACAGAGTTGCCGGTGTAGGACATAATGTTTGGGATTGCACATATGATGCGGCTCTTGTAGAGTGGCTTTTGAGCAAGAAAAGAAAATAATGTAATCTATTGGAAAACCCATATTTTTATAAATAAGCAAGAAATTAATACTTTTTATTTTGCTTGTAGTTGAACGACTTTTTCGACAATCTGAAACCCATGTTTTTATGGGCTTTTTTGTTGACTTTTAGGAGTAAAAATAGTATAATAAAGCGGTTATGAAATCTAGTGATATGGAGCGATTGTATAATGAATCTACCAAAGGCAATAATTGATAGAACAAATGAATATTATAAGAAGATTTTACCAAAGAATGAAAAGCTTGCAAAGCTCTATAAGAATTGCTATCCAAATACTTTGGAAACTGCAGTTGTCCCTAAAGAGGATGGTACATATTTTGTATTAACAGGTGATATCCCTGCAATGTGGCTTCGTGATTCTACAGCACAGGTTTCACACTATATTCCTGTTGCTGCATATGATGATGAGGTTAAACATATTATTAAAGGTGTTGTTCGTCGTCAGTTTAAGTATATTCAGATTGATTCATATGCCAATGCTTTCAATGAAGAGGCAAATGGCAGGGGAATGGAGGAGGATCTTCCAAAGAATCTTCCTTGGGTTTGGGAAAGAAAGTATGAAATCGACTCTCTTTGCTATCCTTTCCGCCTAGCTTATCTTTACTGGAAAGCAACAGGGGATGACAGCATTATTGATGAACAGTTTATGGCATGTGCTAATATTACAGTAAGACAGTGGACTCTTGAACAGAATCATGAGAATTCACTTTACAGATTCTTCCGCAAAACAAATCGCACGCACGATACAATCCATAATGACGGATTTGGTGCGCCTGTTGCATATACAGGTATGACATGGTCAGGTTTTCGCCCAAGTGACGATGCATGCAAATACGGATATTTAATTCCATCTAATATGTTTGCAGTTGTTGTTCTTGGATATATAATCGAGATGGTATCAGCAGTTTTCGGTGATGATAATACTCTTATTTTTGAGTGCACAAAGCTTCGTGATACCATTGACAAGGGAATAAAGGAATTTGCCTCTGTTGAACATGAAAAATATGGCAAAATCTATGCTTGTGAAACTGATGGTATGGGCAACTATACCCTAATGGATGATGCAAATGTTCCAAGCCTTTTGTCAATTCCATATATTGGCTATGCTGATACAACCGATGAGCTTTATAAAAGCACTCGTAGATTTCTTTTAAGCAATGACAATCCATACTACTTTGATGGTAAGTATGCCAAGGGAATCGGCAGCCCTCATACACCTAAAAATTACATATGGCATATTGCTCTTTCAATGCAAGGCTTAACATCTGATAGCGCTGACGAGATCAGAGAGATTCTCGATATGATTTGCCGTACAGATGCAGACACAGGCTTTATGCACGAGGGTTTTGATGCAGAAGATCCAACTAAGTTCTCCCGTCCATGGTTTACATGGTCCAATTCTCTCTTTGCAGAACTAGTTGAAAAAGCTGTAGACAATGGAGTAATATAAGCTAAAAATATGCATTTTATCGACCTGAAAATCGGTAGAGTGCATTTTCGCTTATTATTAATAATTAGATATTGACAAAAAGAGAGAAATTATTCAAATTTGCTGTGAGTTCAAGGTGGCAGTTTGTTGACATTTTGTCGATAAAAGTGTATAATTAATTGATTATGGGATTTCGCGGTTTTCTAATAGAAAACTCGCTTTTTATGTAGATATGGGAGGTTGAACAACAATGAGACAAATATATCTGTCTTCTCCTTGTATGTGTGGTAGAGAAATGGATTTTGTTCAGGAGGCTTTTGATACAAACTGGGTTGCTCCTCTTGGCAAAAATGTAAACGAATTTGAAAACATAATGAAAGAATATGCAGGAGTTGAGGCGGCTGTTGCAATGAATGCAGGTACCGCTGCAATACATATGGCACTGCGAGCTGTAGGAGTTGGACAGGGTGATGTTGTTTTGTGCCAGTCTATGACATTCAGCGCAAGTGCTAATCCAATTGTATATCAGAATGGTACTCCTGTTTTTATTGATAGTGAACCTGATACTTGGAATATGAGCCCTGAGGCATTAGAGAGGGCACTCAAAAAGTATCCAAATGCTAAAGCAGTTGTAGTTGTTCATCTTTATGGTACACCGGCAAAGATGGATGAGATCATTGCTCTTTGCAAAGAGTACAATGTTGCATTAATCGAAGATGCTGCCGAAGGCCTTGGCGGTGAATACAAGGGCAAGAAGCTAGGCTCATTTGGTGATTATGCTATTTTCTCATTCAATGGCAACAAAATTATCACAAGCTCAGGCGGTGGTATGCTTGTGGGTAACGATACAGAAAAGCTCAAAACTGTCTTGAAGTGGATTACCCAGTCGAGAGAACCTGCCCCTTGGTATCAGCACGAAGAACTAGGCTACAATTATCGTATGAGTAATATTGTTGCCGGTATAGGAAGAGGACAGATGACTGTACTTGACGATCATATAGAGCAGAAAACGAACTTATATAACAAGTATCTAGGGGAGTATGCTGATATACCAATCACAATGCAGCCATATCTTGACAACACAAAGCCTAATCATTGGCTCAGCGCTGCTACAATTGATAAAGGCTGTGATATAAGTCCATTTGCAATTATGGATAGGCTTAAGCTGGAGAATGTAGAAACTCGTCCAATATGGAAGCCGATGCATATGCAGCCATATTACAAAGATTGTGATTACTTTAAGTATGATGAAAATTGCGAAAGTGTCTGTGAAGACATCTTTACAAGGGGAATTTGCTTGCCAAGTGATTTCTACCCTAATATGACACCCGAGGAACATAACGAAATTATTAAGATTATAAAAGGATTGTTTAAATAATGTACAAGAAATTTGTTAAGAGAATCTTTGATTTAATTTGTGCGTTTGCAGCTGTTACTGTATTTTTCTGGATTTACTTAATTGTTGCTATTCTTGTTCGTATTAAGCTTGGCAGCCCAATACTGTTTAAACAGAAAAGACCGGGTAAAGATGGAAAAATATTTACCCTTTACAAATTCCGCACTATGAACGATGCAAAAGATAAGGATGGAAATCTTCTTCCGGACAACATAAGGCTTACATCTTTTGGTAAGGCATTAAGGGCTACAAGCCTTGATGAATTACCAGAAGTAATTAATATTATTAAAGGTGATATGAGTATCATCGGGCCAAGACCACAGCTTGTAAGAGATATGGTTTTCTTCACTAAGCAGCAGATGAAACGCCAAAGCGTTCGACCGGGGCTATCGGGACTAGCACAGATAAGCGGTAGAAATGGAATCAGCTGGGAAGAAAAGCTAAATTATGATTTGCAATACATAGAGAATATAACCTTCCTTGGGGATTGCAAGATTATAGCATTAACTTTTTGGCAAGCTTTTGTTAAGCGTGACGGAATTGCTCAGGAAGGTATGGATACTGCTGAAGATTTGGGCGATTATCTTCTTGAAAGAGGCGACGTTACAAAAGAGGAATATTCAACAAAGCAAAGCCTTGCAATGGTTATGTTGGAGAATAATTAGGAGGATATCATATGTACGATACTTCAAAATACAGTGTGATTATGTCATTATACGCAAAGGAAAAACCTGAATACTTATCACCAGCGATTGATAGTATGCTTAATCAAACAATCAAGCCTGATGAAATCGTTATCGTAGAAGATGGACCTTTGACAGATGAACTCTATAAAGTACTTGATTTGTACAAAAAGGATTATCCAGATGTAATCCGTACTGTTCGGTGTGAAGTCAACATTGGACTGGGACTGGCTTTGAATTGTGGTATAAATGAGTGCAAAAATGAAATTGTAGCAAGAATGGATACAGATGATATTGCCAAACCTGACAGATGTGAAAAACAACTTATGATGTTCAATCAGGATAGTGAGCTTTCTATTGTTGGTGCATTTGTTGAAGAATTTTTTGATGATCCCAGCAAGGTTGTTTCTGTAAGAGCAGTTCCTCTGACACATGAGGAAATATATGAATTTGCTAAAAGAAGAAGCGCCTTCAATCACCCTGTTGTTATGTATAGAAAGAGCAAAGTGCTTGAGAACGGTGGTTATTCAAATCTTCGAAGGAATCAAGATGTGGATTTATTTGGCAGAATGTTATTTAACGGTTGCAAGGCACGCAACGTTGGAGAATCTCTTCTCTATTTTCGTTCTAATGATGACCTTGCAAAAAGAAGAAAGAGTTGGCAAAATACTATAAGCTATATAGATACAATCAAAAGATTCCACAAAATGGGATATTCAAGCATGGTTGATTATTTGATTATTGCAATTGCACAGACCGGTATGTTCCTTATGCCTGTTAAATTGCAACATTTTATTTATAAAAACTTTTTAAGAAAACAAGGATCAGAAATATGAATAATAAGAAAATTCTGTTTGTTCTACCACGAATGGGCGGAGGAGGAGCCGAGAGGGTTGTATCCTTGATAGCCAATTCTCTCTCGAAAAATAACAGTATACATATTTTTACTCTTGTTGGTGGTGAGAGCTTCTATCAGCTTAATGAAGAAGTGATTTATGATAGCGTTAATATAACGGTTAATCGTAAGAACAAACTGACTACCCTTTGGAGTGAAGCAACCTCCCTTTATAAATCTTTCGTACAAATTAGAAATTACATAAAAAAAGAAAAGTTCGATATTGTTATCTCTTTTCTTGTTGAAACTGATATACTTGTGGGACTATGTAAGTTATTCGGGCTGAAGTTTAAACATGTATGCTCCGAAAGAAACGACCCTACAAAACGCAGCGGGCTTCAGCTAAAGATAATTACTGCTATATACAAAAGAGCAACGCTGTTTGTTTGTCAGAGTAAGATGGTTGCATCTTTTTATAAAGAGGTTCCAACTGAAATTAAAAGAGTTATATCAAACCCTGTTCAGCCCGAAAATCTGCCACAAAGGAATGTTGTTAATCCTAATCGCATTGTGGCGGTAGGACGACTTAGCACACAGAAGAATTTTAGAATGCTTATTAATAGTTTTAGTAATACAGCAAATGAGTTTTCTGAGGCGACTTTGGATATATATGGTGAAGGTCCCCAGCGTGAAACATTGCAGGCGCAGATTGACCTATTGAATCTTACTGGACGAATTACTCTTTGCGGTGCTAGAAAAGATCTGCAACAGTGTATAGCTGATGCACAGCTTTTTGTGATGTCATCGGATTATGAAGGATTCCCCAACGCACTCCTTGAGGCAATTGCTATTGGTATTCCTGTAATATCAACGGACTTCCCTACAGGCATAGCTAAGGAATTGATAGGAAAAGAGAATGGACTTGTTGTTCCTGTTGATGATGAGAAATCAATGACAGATGGCATAAGATATATGTTATCTCATAAAGAATTATTATCCGATATGGGAAATGCAAATTATCAAATGGCAAAGAGGTTCTATACAGAAAATATTATCAAAATGTGGGAAGAAGAACTTACTAGTATATTGTGAGGTAATAATTTATGAGTATGAAAGATGTATTAAAAAACCCGGCATTAGTTTTCTTAACATTAGGTCATAGAGGTTTTTTTAATTGGATGAGTGATGATTTGTATCTAAAAATCTCATATAGAATAAGAACTGGTAAAAAACTAAACTTGTCTGATCCTAAAACATATAATGAAAAACTTCAATGGATTAAGATCAATGACAGATGCTCTGATTATACAACAATGGTAGATAAGTATGATGTTAAACAGTGCGTTTCCGATATTATCGGTGAGGAATATATAATTCCTACTTTAGGTGTTTGGGACAAGTTTGAGGATATTGATTTTGATAAGCTTCCCAATCAGTTTGTCATCAAATGTACGCACAATTCAGGCGGAGTTGTTATCTGCCGTGATAAGTCAAAGTTTGATGTAAACAAAGCAAGGAAAACAATCAACAAGTGTCTGAAAAACAATTTCTACTGGGCACAAAGAGAATGGCCTTATAAAAATGTAATACCCCGTATAATTGCAGAGAAATATATGGAGGTTACGGGATCAGAGGACCTCCCTGATTATAAATTTTTTGCATTTGACGGAGAGGTGAAAGCTCTGTTTATTGCAACAGACAGATATACTCCCGGAGAGGAAACAAAGTTTGACTTCTTTGACGAAAACTTCAAACACCTTGATTTCACTAACGGGCATCCAAACGCTAAAGTGATGCCTCAAAAACCAGGCAAGTTTGAAGAAATGAAAGAACTTGCAAGTAAACTGTCAAAGGGTATTCCTCAGCTTCGTGTAGACTTTTACGAGGTTGACGGTAAGGTGTATTTTGGTGAGATTACATTCTTCCATTGGAGCGGTATGACTCCTTTTGTCCCTGAAAAGTGGGATTATACTTTTGGAGAGTGGATTTCGTTAGATTAATATGATTAAACAGGAGTAGCATATATGAAGATAACATTGTTCATTGGCGGTTTGTACGGTGGAGGAGCAGAAAGGGTAATGTGCAATTTTGCCAACTTCCTTGTTGGTGAAAATCACGATGTTGAGATGCTTCCTATGTCAGATGATGAAAAAACATATCCTCTTGACAGCAGGGTCAAAGTCTGCCCCCTTATTCGTAACAATGAAAGAAAAAATAAAATCATAGATGCTATTATCCGTTTATATCGTCTGAATGAATATATGAAAAGAAGAACCGACCGTGACGCCTATGTTGTTATGCTACCTATAACAACTATTATGATGCTTATGCTCAGAGGGAGTACAAAAGCAAAGATTATCGCATCTGAAAGAGTAGACCCTAATTGTTATCCCAAGATGCAAAAAATACTTCTCAAAAAACTTGCAAAGCGCGCGGATGGATATGTTTTTCAAACTGAAGAAATTCGCAATTGGTATGGAGATAAAGTGACTGATGATAAAGCCTCCATTATTCCAAATGCAATCAATCCAGATTTTATCCGTCCGGCATATAGTGGCGAGAGAAAGAAAAATATCGTTTCGGTAGGGCGACTTAATAGGCAGAAGAATTTCACAATGCTAATCAGTGCATTTGCTAAGGTTAGTAAGGACTTTCCTGAGCATACCCTTACTATTTATGGTAAGGGTGCCCAAAAGGAGAGCTTGATAAAACACGCTACAGAGCTAGGGATTGTTGATAAGGTCTTGTTCCCGGGACAGGTAAGCAATATTGCCGAAGTCATACAAGATTCACAGATGTTTGTTCTATCTTCTGATTATGAGGGAATGCCCAATGCCCTTATGGAGGCAATGGCATTAGGCTTGCCTTGCGTTTCTACCGACTGCGGTGGTGGTGGGGCAAGAGCACTTATCAATGACGGTGTAAATGGTATCCTCGTCCCTATTGGTGACACCGAGGCTTTGACTAATGGTATAAAGCGGGTATTAGAAGATAAGGAATTTGCCGAAAAAATAAGTAAGAATGCATCAGAGATACAGCAGAAACTTGCACCACAAGTGATATACGGCAGATGGGAACGTTTTATTCAAGATATTTTCGATTTTGGAATAGAGAGGTAATTCAATATGAAAAGAATTAATTATATTTTCAATAAAATATATCGTATGATAATTGGTGAATTTCAATGGGCAAAAAAGAATGGGCTTATAGCAGGCGAAGGTTGCATAATACCAAATAGTACATCATTTGGTAGTGAACCATATCTGATTAAATTAGGCAAGAGAGTGAGATGCTCATTCGAAGTAGTGTTCCTAACACATGATGGTGGAACTTGGGCTTTCAGAAGATCCCCTGAATATAGCAATATCGTTAAATATGATATTGTTACTGTTGATGATGATACATTTATAGGTGCTCGTGCTATAATTATGCCTGGTGTACATATAGGCAAAAACTGCGTTATTGGAACAGGAAGCGTTGTTACAAAAGATGTTCCGGATGGTACTGTTGTTGCAGGCAATCCTGCAAGAGTGATATGCACAACAAAAGAATATGCTGAAAAAAGCAAAAACAATATGATGAGTAACTTTAATTTTGGAGAATACAATGCAGACAAGCAAGCATATCTTACAAAAGTTTTCCACGATAAATTCTAGTGAAAAATCAAAGCACAAAAATCAAGCAATAACAGTTACAGGATGAATCTCTCTTCTTGGAGTATTAATGGCTCATTATTTTCTGTTAGAATATTATGGAGGAACAGTATATGATAAAGATTGCTTTTGTTATTCCTAATATGAGTTATGGTGGCGCTCAGACTATGCTTGCAAGACTTGTGGACAAGCTTGATAAAACAAAGTTTGATATAGCGGTTTTTGTGCGAGACAGTTATTTAGGAAATAAATTTGAAACTGACCTTATTAATTCCGGTATCAAATGTGTGTATATGGACATTGGTGAAAATGAACATCATAATAATATATTTTTGCACAAAATCAAATCCTATTTTTTGTTTTGTAAATCGCTAAGCGAGTTTAAACCTGATATTGTTCATTCACACCTTGATTTGTTTTATTCGTTTTTATATGCAATATTCAACAGGAAAAAGCTCATTATAACAATTCACAGTCAACCTGAAAGAATAACCAATACTCGTTTGAAAATTTTTATTAAAATTTTGAAAAAGATGAATTGTTTATATATAGTTGGATGTGCAAAGTGCGTTACTGATAAAGTGAAAGAAATGTGGAATGTTAAAAAGGCATCCACTATATATAATCCAATAAACCTTTGCGACTATAATCCATATGGTCAAAAGTCAGATAATGAATTTAAGTATATTCACATTGGCAGATTACATCCCATCAAAAATCAGTCTTTACTCCTTAAGGCATTTAAAGGAGTTTTGAGTGAATGCCCTAAGTCCAGCCTTATTATAGTTGGTGATGGCAGTATGAGAGAACAGTTAGAATCATTAAGCAAGGAACTTGATATTCAAGGCAATGTTAAATTTTTAGGCAACAGAAGCGATATTCCCGACCTGCTTGCAGATGCCAATGTATTTGTTCTTTCTTCCGATTCGGAGTGTTGCCCAATGACGGTTTTAGAGGCAATATCAAGCGGAATTCCTGTTGTTTCTACCGATGTAGGTGGTGTTGGTGAGATTATCGGCGACGGCGGTATGCTTGTGGAAAAGGGAAATGTTAAGCTACTTAGTAATGCGATGATTGAAATACAAAAAAACAAAGAAAAGTATGATGAAATGAAAGAAATTGCCCTTGAGCGTTCAAAGCGGTTTGATTCTTTAACAATTGCAAAGCAACACGAAGAACTATATATTTTTTTTAGCGATGGAGAATAAACATGAAGAATTCGAAACAAAAAAATAATACTAGCAGAAGCAGAGGGTTTCATTGTGTGCTATTAGGTTTTGCAACGGTTTTATACGCCGTATATTATATTGCAAAATTTTCGGCAAGTACTATTATTACCAGTGATATGGCTATTGAAATTGCAAGTAGGTTTCTACTTCTAACATATTTATACTGCGGTTATGCTTGGATTAGGTCAACAAGGCGCTGGATATCTCCCTTTTTCGTGTTGTTTATATCCTGCTTTGCGTTTAATGCTGGACAGGTTTTATTGCATGTATTAGGAGTCGAGATAAACAACTGGTATGTAGTATATCGTGAAGCTTCTAGACATTTATTGATGAAGACATTGTGTTTTCAGACTTTGTGCGTTTTTGCAATTACATGGGGGGCTGTTTTAGCATCTAAGGACATCGGTGATTTAAAAAAGCCTGAATACACATATGCTTTGCGAAGAGATAACTCTAAATATGACTGGATAGATTGGCTGTTTATCTTGCTTGCACTCATGGTTATGTATGAGTATGTAACACTTCTTATCTCTCGTAATGATTTTGCTTATGCCAGTGGTGAGGAAAGATCAGGTACATTGTTTTATCTGATTAGATATCCTTTCCTAATACTCTTATACTACCAATTTTATCGTCACACACATAAAAAATGGGTTAGGCGTACTTATATACTGGGCGGTTTTGTAATGTTGTCTGTATTTTTGCTTGGTGCAAGATATGCTATTGTACCTATACTTTTGGGTTTAATGTTTATTGCATTTGTAATAAAAAACACAAAAATCGACCTTACATATAAGCAGAAAATACTTTTAGTTATAGCCGGATTGTTATTTTTATCCTTGATGAAAGGCTGGACACACTTAAGGAACTACCCCTTGTCTGAACTGAATTGGAAGCTTGTACAGGAAGCCTATTCCACAAGCCTGTTACAGGGATTGTATGACACGTTAGCCGAGATGGGTAAAACAATCAATACTATAGTCAGCACTATATCAGCTGTAGATGCTGGTAATCTTAAAAATGACAGAACAATTCTTTATGCTCTTTTTGTAGGTGTTGTTCCCGAAAGTGTTGCAAATGCATTTAAGCTTACTCCAGAAATTAAGAGTCTTGCTTCCTGGGTAACTAAAATTATCGGCGTAAGAAACGGACAGGGTTATTCTATATTTGCTGAGGCATATTTTAATTATCACAACTTCGGCTTCCTGTTTTTGTTTTTGTTCGGTTATGTATTTGTAAAACTTGAAAATCAGGCGGTTAAGCTTTTCAATTCGGACAATTCTTCTATGACAATGCTAGGTTGCGGTATATTATACCTTATTTCTTATGCAACCTTCTTAGCAAGAGCGGATTTGATCCTTATGGCATCTTATATAAGATTCATAGTATACATTTACGCAATAATTGTAATTAAGCGAAGAGGTATATTGTTATTGAACAACAAAAGGAATTATAATTCCACGAGAAGGTAAAATAGCGACGGTTTTTACTCTATATCGGCTGTTTTTCCATATGTGATTATTTATGACGCAGGAGGAAATTATGATAGACAACATTATGGTAAGTATTATCTGTAATGCATATAACCATGAGGATTATATAAGAGATGCATTAGATGGATTTATCATGCAAAAGACCGATTTTCCATTTGAAGTACTTGTTCATGATGATGCTTCTACTGATAACACTGCTGCGATTATAAAAGAATATGAAGTTAAATATCCCGATATTATTAAACCAATATATCAGACTGAAAATCAGTACTCCAAAGATAATAGTATTGTCGGACAGCTGCAAAGACGCAGAGCAAAAGGAAAATATATTGCCATTTGTGAAGGGGACGATTATTGGACTGATTCTTCTAAATTACAAAGGCAATATTGTGCTATGGAAAGCCATCCTGAGATTGATATCTGTGCGCATAAGGCTTGCAGAATAAATGCATCTACAAACGAGATTTGTGGATATATAGAGCCATCAGCCAAGGATTGTGTTCTCCCTGTTGAAGAAGTAATAAAAGGTGGCGGTGGATTTGTTGCGACTAATTCATTGTTTTACAGAGCTAGCATAAATGAATATATTCCTCAGTTTAGACAGATGTTAACGCTGGATTACACATTACAGCTTTATGCCTCATTAAGGGGGGGCATGTTGTATATTAATGATTGCATGTCAAATTATCGTGTATTAGCCAAGGGCTCCTGGTCAAGCAGAATGTGGGGAGACCAAAAAAATTATAGGATTTTCAATCAAAAAATTGAAGATATGCTCAAGGTAATGGATAGTGAAACCAACTATAAATATACAGATACAATTGATTATACAATTAACAAAAACTGGGTGGACCTCTATTTCAGATATCAAGATTGGGACAACCTTAAGAAAGAACCATATAGATCATTTATAAGAAAATTACCGTTAGAAAGACGATTGACTATAGGTATAAAGATGAATGCACCTATTTTATCAAAAGTGCTGATATCTATTAAAAACTGTTTTATAAGAAAATAATAGACATTATGACGAAACTGCATAATACCGAATCTTTAACAGAATTACATAGATTGTAAGGGAAGAGAAAAACAACACCATGATTATTAGTGAAATAGGTGAACACAGAATGAACACTCCATTAGTTAGTGCAGTAATTACTACATATAAAAGAAAACCCGAAATGGTTGTTAGGGCAGCAAAAAGTATTCTTAATCAGACTTATAAAAATATTGAACTTTTTGTAGTTGATGATAGCCCATCCGATTATGAGTTTCGTGACGATGTAAGGGATGCTCTTGCAGGGATCGGCGATGAAAGACTTCAATATATAATGCACGAGAAGAATATGGGTGCATGTGCTGCAAGAAACACAGGTATAACAGCTTCAAAAGGGGAGTTCCTGTCGTTTTTAGATGATGATGACGAATGGGTAGAAGAAAAGATTGAAAAACTTATGGAAAAGATGATTCATCCTGAAATCGGTCTTGTATACTGTGGTCATTTCGTTATTAATGAGATGAATAGTACAATAACTGAAAAGAAGTGCAGACAGCTTTCAGGTGATGTTTATGATGAATTGTTTTTCAGTAATTTTATAGGCTCGACCTCATTCCCTCTTATAAGGAGAGAGTGCTTTGAAAAGGTTGGTATGTTTGATGTAGAGATTCTTTCTCTTCAGGATTATGAGATGTGGATGCGCATATCAAAGGAATATAAGGTTGACTATGTTGACCTTCCCCTTATAAAATACTATATACATTTAGGCGAACAGATAACAACTAACCCTAAAAAGGCTGTTCAAGGTAATGAGCGCTTTAATATGATTCATAAAGATTATCTTAAAGGACACCGCAAGGCTGATGCTGTAAGGCATCGAAGCCTTGTTGTTCCTTATGTAAAGGATAAACAATATGTAAAGAGCTTTTCATATCTTATGAAAGCAATAATTAAGAATCCACTTGAGTTTACTGATAACCTTGAAGCCACAACATATTTTTTATGGATAATGATTAAAGGGGCAATATCTCGCTGAGCATAGGAGGAACACTAATGACCGACGATATTAAAGTATCTGTTTTTTGTATAGCGTTTAATCACGAAAAATACATCAGACAGGCATTGCAGTCAGTTGTAGCGCAAAAAACAAACTTTAAGTATGAAATATTGGTTCATGATGATGCATCAACAGATGGCACTGCAGAGATAATAATGGAATTTGCAGAAAAATATCCTGACCTCATTATTCCTATTATTCAAACTGAAAATCAGTATTCTAAAAGAATAAATATCTCTAATACACATCTTAGACCTCGCGCCAGAGGAAAGTATATAGCTACATGTGAATGTGATGATTTTTGGGTAGACGAGAATAAGCTTCAGCAGCAATATGATGTAATGGAGAATAATCCTGAAATCTCTATGTGCGTACATAAGGTAGTTGGTGTTAATGAGGATGGAACTCCTAATGCATTAGTTCACCCTGAGGAAAAATATGGTATTAACGGTTCCGGTTATATTTCACAAAATGAATTCGCTGACTACATTTTGCTTAAGGGTGGTTATCCTTTCCATACAAGCTCATATTTTCGCAAAGTAGATTGGAAAACCGAAAAGGTAATCACAGGGTTGCCCAAATACCTTAACGGTGATCAGAGAATCCTTTATGCAGCTCTCAATGACGGACCTATATATTATATAGATAAGGTTATGTCACATAGAAGATTAATGGCTATAGGTAGTTACAACAGCAGGCTTGTTCAAAAAAGTGATGCAGAACGATTTCAGATATTTATAAATAGTATTATGGCTGAAATAGACTTTGACAAATTATCTGATAAGAAGTTCCATAAGAAGATAGTTGAAAGTGTTTATCTGCATTTTTTCTTTTTCTTCAGAACCAGAGATATCAAAATGACTAAAAAATATTTTAAGAAGGTACAAAAGCAGTTGGCTTTTGATTGGAAGATATCAAAAGGACTAAATGCTAAATACCTTCTGATGAAAATCTGTCCAAGCATAATACCAATGGTTTTCAATCGCAATAAGTAATTCATTTCTATTAAGGGGAAGATCAATTAATGTCTACTAACATGAAGAATAAAGTGCTTTCAGGCCTTTTCTGGAGATATGGTGAGAAGATGTGTTCGCAAGGAGTTAGCTTTGTTATATCCATAATCCTTGCGCGTCTCTTAACTCCGGAAGATTATGGCGTGTTAAGCTTGCTTAATATATTTATTGCTATTGCTAATACAATTATTATCAGTGGATTTGGCGCAGCTTTGGTACAGAAGAAGAATGCAGATGATGTGGATTTTTCAACTATATTTTATTTCAATATTGGTTTATCTTTCTTTATATATGCTGTATTATTTATACTTGCTCCATATATATCCGCATTTTACGAGTTACCACAGATGACCGGCGCCTTTCGAGTGCTAGCGTTATCCCTCATTTTTGGTGGCTATAATACAGTTCAAAATGCATATGTTCAAAAGTCAATGCAGTTTAAAAATTTCTTCTATTCTACATTGATAGCAACACTATTATCCGGCGTTATTGGTATAGTTATGGCATATAACGGCTTTGGTATATGGGCGCTTATAGCTCAGCATCTTATCAGTCGATTTGCTAGCGTTGTGATTTTGCAGATTACTATAAAATGGCATCCTATACTTGCTTTCTCTATTGAAAGATTCAAAGGGCTTTTCAATTTTGGATGGAAGATGTTTGCCACAGGCGTTATCAATACTGTTTATAATAATATGTATTCTCTTATAATAGGTAAGTTTTATAGTGCAGTTGACCTTGCATATTATAATCGAGGAAAACAGTGGCCTGATCTTATTATAGCGAATGTAGATGGTACAATAAATGCAGTTCTTTTACCTGCATATTCTCAAGTGCAGGATGATAAAAAGATGATAAAGGCAATGATGAGAAGAGCCATTACTACCAGCACATATTTGATTATTCCGGCTATGGCTGGTCTTGCGGCAGTTGCAAAACCTCTTACAATTTTGGTGTTAACCGAAAAGTGGCTTCCGGCAGTACCGTTTGTTCAGTTCTGCTGTCTTACCTTTGCTGTTTGGCCAATACATACTGCCAATCTTGAGGCGATCAAGGCTGTAGGCAGAAGTGATCTCTTTTTGAAACTTGAAATTATCAAAAAGACCATTGGAATATTAACTCTTGTGGCTACAATCCCGTTTGGTTTGTATATTATGATGATTGGAAGATTCATCAGTTCGATTATATCATCATTCCTTAATGCATCGCCTAATAAAAAGCTTTTCGATTACTCTTATTTCGAGCAGATTAAGGACATTACTCCGGCTATTATAGCATCTCTTATAATGGGCGGTGTAGTATGGGCTATCACATTAACAAGCCTATCTCCATTTGTAATGCTTGCCGTTCAGGTGGTTATCGGTGCGGGTCTTTATGTAGCGTTGTCATTGCTAATGAAGATTGACGCATTCAGGTATCTTTTGGATACACTTTTGGAAGTAGTCAAGAAGAAACGGAGCTGATTATATGAATAAATTATACAATGCTAAGGATATTGAGATTTTTTTAACCGAAGTAGATAAATCATTTCCTGTGCCACTTTCGGATAAGCAGGACATCAAGCTTTATGCACAAAAGCTCTTTGATAAAGCAACTATTTGCGCTGAGTTGGATGACGGCAAGATTATATCTTTGGTTGCAGGCTATACGGATAATATGAAAGATAACATAGCCTATTTTTCTGTTGCTGCTACAACAAAAGAAGGCAGAGGCAGAGGACTTGCAACAAAACTTTTCAAAGAGTTTTTATCCATCTGCAAAGACAAAAATCTCGATGCGGCAGAGCTGTATACAGACAAAAGGAATGTGGACGCTATAAGATTGTATGAGAAGATTGGTTTCCAACCTTATGTAATAGAGGACGATCCTCGTCCTGATGATGTTCATATGATTTACTATATTAAGAAATGAGGATTATAATATGAATGTATTGCTCACAACAGTTGGTAGAAGAGCATATATGGTCAAGTTTTTCAAAGAGGTCATTGGGGATGAAGGAATGGTTCACGCAACTAATTCTGACGACAAGACTGTTGCGTTCCATTATGCGGATAAATCAACTATAACTCCCCTTATTTATGATGAGAACTATATTCCGTTTTTACTCAATTATTGCAAGGAAAATAAGATTGATATCGTTATTTCTCTTTTTGATGTTGACCTTCCTGTCTTGGCAAAAAACAGGGATAAGTTTGAGGGAATCGGAGCTAGTGTTATCGTTTCAAATGAAGAAATCGTTGATATATGTAATGATAAGTGGAAGACATATCTTTTCTTAGAAGAAAATGGCTTCAATGTGCCAAAAACATATTTATCATTGCATCAGGTTATGCTTGCAATTGAGAATGGGGAAGTATCCTATCCTATCGTTGTTAAACCAAGATTCGGTTGCGGTTCAATCGCCCTTTCGATAGCAGAAGATGAAATGGCGCTTCTTTACTATTATAGCCGTAACAATCGTGTTATTAATACAACATATTTAAAGTATGAGTCTGCAGCTTCTGATGAAAAGATTATTTATCAGGAGTGTCTTAACGGACAGGAATACGGTGCAGATATTATTAATGACCTTGATGGTAATTATAGAAATGTAATAGTTAAGAAGAAAGTGGCTATGCGTGCTGGCGAAACAGATATCGCAGAGATTAAGGATGTTCCTGTTATAAATAAGGAGTGTGAAAAGCTTGGAAAATTAACAGGGCATATAGCTAATATGGATTGTGATGTTTTCCTTGTAGATGGAAGGCCCTATATTCTTGAAATGAATGCCCGTTTTGGCGGTGGTTATCCATTCAGCCATATGAGCGGTTGCAACCTTCCAAAAGCCATTGTTAAATGGGTAAAAGGTGAAGAGGTAAGCGACGATTTAATTACAGCAAAAAAGGAAATTACAGCTCATAAAGAACTTGTAATAACAATAACGGATAGGGGATGATAATCGTGAATGGCTTAAAAGGTAAAAGGCTATTAATTCTTGGTGGCGCTATTCCCCATTGCAAAGTTGTAAAAGTTGCTAAATAAATGGGCGTTATCTTTGCTATAATGAGTAAACTTAAATATAAAGAAAAATTTGCAATAACATAAATGAATGATAATTCAGAGGTTATTAAAATGAATAAAAGAATTAATGTAACACAGTCTGCAATGCCTTCATACGAAGAGTATTGTGAGATGATAAAACCAATATTTGAAAATGCGTGGCTTACCAATATGGGACCTTTGCACAATCAGTTTGAGGAGCAGGTGTCAGACTATCTTGGAGTAGAGAATATCTCTCTTTTTACTAATGGTCATCTTGCCCTGTATTGTGCAATTAAGGCGATGGGTCTTACAGGTGAGGTTATTACAACTCCATTTACATTTGCATCAACAACTCATGCAATTGTATAGTGTGGATTAAAACCTGTATTCTGTGATGTTGATATTGATACATATACAATGAATGTAGATAGTATTGAGAGCCTTATTACAGATAAGACATCAGCGATTGTTCCTGTTCACGTTTACGGTAATATCTGCGATGTGGAAGCAATTGAACGAATAGCTAAAAAGCATAACCTCAAGGTTATCTATGATGCGGCTCATGCTTTTGGTACAAGGTACAAGGGCAAGGGGATAGGCACATTTGGTGATGCATCTATGTTCTCATTCCACGCAACTAAAGTATTTCATACAATTGAAGGCGGCGGACTTGCATACGGTGATTCCGCGCTTAAGGATAATCTTGCTATTTTCCGTAATTTTGGACTTGCTGGTCCCGAAACCGTCGTTGAAGCAGGCACTAATGCTAAAATGAACGAGTTCCAGGCGGCTATGGGTCTTTGTAACCTAGAGAACATTGACGGCGTTCTTGCAAAGAGAAAAGCTGTTGTAGAGCGATATAGAGAAAGACTTGATAGCGTTAAGGGAATAAAGCTTTCAGCTATCCAAGATGGCGTAGAGAGCAATTATTCATACCTGCCTGTAGTGTTTGAAGATGAATTTGGTCTTAATCGTGACGAGGTTGCAGACAAACTAGCTAAAGATAACATCTATGCAAGAAAGTATTTTTATCCGCTTGTAAATGATTTTGAGTGTTATAAAGACGAGTATTCATCCTATGATACTCCTGTTGCAAAATATCTTGCAGCCAGAGTGCTTACATTGCCGCTTTATGCTGATTTGGCAATAGAGGATGTAGATAGAATCTGCGATATTATCTTGAAATAGATTTAATAGGTGATTAGTTATGAATAATGTAATTAAGAGTGAAAATATTGCGGGCGAAAGAGTATACAAGGAGAGAAACTCCAACATAGAGCTATACCGTATAATTACAATGCTGCTTATAGTGGCGCATCACTATGTTGTTACTTCAGGGCTAACCGCAGTTGGTGGACCTGTTTATGCTGATGCGTTATCCTCAAAGTCTATATACCTTTTGCTTTATGGAGCTTGGGGCAAGATTGGCATAAATTGTTTTGTATTAATAACAGGATATTTTATGTGCAAGTCTAATATAACATTAAAGAAATTTATGAAACTGTTTTTAGAGATTATGTTCTATAAAATAGTTATCAGCGCAATCTTTCTTATTACTGGGTATCAATCTTTTTCCATTGTTGATTTTGCAAGGGATATAATACCTTTTAGAAATATTGCTCAAAATTTCACAGGATGTTATGTAGTATTCTTTTTGACAATTCCGTTTCTTAATATTCTTGTTAATAACTTAACGGAGAAACAACACCTTAAACTGCTTGCTTTAGTAGGTTTTATATATGTATTTTTTGGTACAGTTCCAGGCTTTAGTGTTAGAATGAATTATGTATCTTGGTATATAGTTTTATACTTTATTGGTTCATATATAAGGCTATATCCTAAAGAAATATTTAACCAAACAAAGCTTTGGGGATGGTTAACTCTCGTATTTGTTGGGTTATCCGCACTAAGTGTTGTTGCTTGCGCTTGGTTAGGAACTATTATAGAAAGAAATACAGCGTATTATTTTGTAACTGATTCCAACACTTTTCTAGCAGTTGCAACAGGGGTTTGCTCATTTATGTTCTTTAAGAATTTAAAGATTAAGAATAGTAAATTCATTAATACTGTGGCAGCATCAACCTTCGGTGTGCTTTTGATTCATTCTAATAGTGATACAATGCGTAATTGGCTTTGGATTGATATACTTAAAAATGTCGAGATGTATGATAATGGCATGGTTTATATCCACTCTGTTTTGTCAGTTGTCGGCATATTTGCAATATGCATTATTATAGATATAATTAGAATTAGAATTATTGAAAAACCACTTTTCAGATTATATGATAAATATTTTGATGTAAAATTAAAGAAGGGGTGTTAATATGAAAGGAATTATTCTTGCCGGTGGTAAGGGAACAAGGCTTTATCCAATGACAAAGGCTGTCTCAAAACAGTTATTGCCAATCTATGATAAGCCAATGATTTATTATCCGCTTTCAGTTTTGATTCTTGCTAATATCAAAGAAGTGTTAGTTATCTCAACTCCTGATGATTTGCCTGTTTACGAGAAATTATTAGGTGACGGTAAAAGGCTTGGAATCTCCATTTCATATAAAGCACAGGAAACTCCAAGGGGTCTTGCAGACGCCTTTATTCTTGGTGAAGAATTTATTGGAGATGACAGTGTTTGCCTGATTTTAGGCGATAACATCTTTTATGGTCAGTATTTCTCAAAGCTTCTTCAAGAGGCATCAAAGGTAGAGGAAGGTGCAACAATCTTTGCATACCCTGTAAAAGACCCAAGAGAGTTTGGTGTGGTGGAGTTTGGTGCTGATAGAAAGGCTATTTCAATTGAAGAAAAGCCAGAAAGTCCAAAGTCAAACTTCGCAGTTCCGGGGCTTTATTTCTATGATAATAAGGTTGTAGAAATCGCCAAGAATGTTAAGCCATCTGCAAGAGGTGAGATTGAAATTACCGCAGTTAACAATGTATATCTTGAAAAGGGTCTTCTCAATGTATCTGTTATGGGCAGGGGAATGGCATGGCTTGATACAGGAACTCCAAATGGCATGCTTAAGGCAAGCGAATATATAGAGGCAGTTCAGTCAAGACAAGGATTTTACATATCGTGTATCGAAGAAATCGCTTGGAGACGAGGATTTATCGATGATAATCAGCTTAAAATCATTGGTGAAGAGCTTAAATCTACCGATTATGGTAAATACATACTTTCACTTTTGGAGGATTAAATTATGAAAATTTTAGTAACAGGTGGCGCGGGTTTTATCGGTAGTAACTTTGTTTACCTTATGCTTGATAAACACCCTGACTATAAAATAGTTTGCCTTGATGCACTTACTTATGCAGGTAATCTTGAAACTCTTGAAGAGGCAATGTAGAATCCTAACTTCACATTTGTAAAGGGTGATATGGCTGATAGAGAATGT
>JAQVYH010000038.1 GCA_029004515.1 Eubacteriales bacterium
TCTTCGTCAGATTAAAAAGGGCAATAAGGAACGCCTTGCAAAATATATCGCAACTGCAAATGGTATTATTGTTGATACCGATTCTATCTTTGATATTCAGGTTAAAAGGCTTCATGAATATAAGCGCCAGATGCTTAATGCACTTCATATTCTCTATCTTTATAGAAAAATTAAGTTTGACGGATGGCGTCCACAGCCAAAGACATTCATCTTTGCCGCCAAGGCATCCGCTGGCTACTATATGGCAAAGGAAATTATTCGATTCATCTGTGCTCTTTCAGATATGATTGAGAAGGACCCTGTTGTATGCAGCTATATTAAGGTTGTATTTATCGCTGACTACCGTGTTTCTCTTGCAGAAATCATCATTCCTGCTGCCGACATCAGTGAGCAAATCTCACAGGCAGGTAAGGAAGCTTCAGGTACAGGTAATATGAAGCTTATGATTAACGGTGCTGTAACCTGCGGTACAATGGACGGTGCCAATGTTGAAATATACGAGGCTGTTGGTGATGAAAACATCTTCATTTTTGGTCTTACAACATCAGAGGTTAATGACCTCAACGCAAGGCGCTACAACCCACGAGAATACTATAGAAATAATCATGAAATCCGTGAGGTTCTTGAGTTTATCAAGAGTGGTGGCGTAAATGGTCTTAACTTTGACTCAATTTACAACTACCTTATGGATAAGGACCCATTTATGAATCTTGCTGATTTTGCAAGCTATTGCGATATCCATCAGGACATCAACGACGCCTATGCTGACAAGAAACGCTTTAGCCAGATGTCACTAAAGAATATAGCTAATGCTGGTATCTTTGCAGCAGACCGTAGCGTAAAGGAATATTGTGATAATATATGGCACACTAAGCAGGTGTATTGAGCCTGAACGGTATAAAATGCACATAATTGTATGAATTGCCTACGGCATGAAATGAAATCTTTAATTTCGTGAATTGCACCTATAGGTGCATGAATTGTCCTTACGGACATTGATGAAGAAAATCCATAGGATTTTCAACCATAATGAATTCCTTGGGAATTCAATTCATGGAGCGAAGCGAGAATTCATGGTGATAGCCAATTCATAAGGGGAAAGATAGTCAATTAATAGAATAAAGGGGTAGTGTACAGTGTCAGAAAAAATTTGGATTGGTAATGATCATGGCGGTTATGACCTTAAGGTTAAAATCGTTGAAGTTCTTAAGGAAAAGGGTATCGGTGTAACAGATGTTGGTTGCGACGGTGAGAGAGTTAAATACCCTGTTTTTGCAGCAAAGGTTGCCAAGGCTGTTCAGTCGGGTGAGGCTGACAGGGGTATACTTATCTGTTCAACAGGTATCGGCATGAGCATCATTGCTAATAAATATAAAGGAATCAGAGCATCTCTTTGCACAACAGCCTATATGGGTCATATGACTCGTGCTCATAATGATTCTAACATTCTTTGCCTTGGTGCAAAGATGACAGGCGAATGGGAAGTTATGCAGATTCTCGAGCAGTGGCTTACAACAGAGTATGAAGGCGGCAGGCACGCTGTTTCTCTTGGGCTTATTACAGATGCTGAGGAAGAGATGATATGCTGTGACGGATTCGACATTAAGTACGAGGAACAATAAACCGCACATAGCAAACGAACCTCGGCCCTCGTAGTATCTTAATACAACTTCGGCACGGGCGCACGCCCTCTCAATTCGTTCGCTCTGCACCATTTCTTGTCCCTCTTGGGGGAAGTGCGTGCACGAGGAACAATAAACACGGCTTATAAAAATGCACAGATCGCATAAAGAATGATTGGTATTATTAATTTGTGCGGATTGAAAGTATGATATGTTAATGTAGGAAGTTGCGAATACTCGCAACTTCCTTTTTTGTCACAATGCGAATAAAATGTCGAAAATGTAAAATAATCACCAAAGTTGCTAAACGCTAGCAATTGACATTGAATAGTCGTTTGTATATAATTATGTTATAAGTAAAACAATGCGTTTTAGGAGGTCAATATGACTAAGGAACAGATAAAACAATTAGCCAGAGAATATGGTGCTGACATAGTTGGTATTGCATCTATGGACAGATTTGAGGGTAGCCCTGTGCAGATGGACCCTAGATTTATTATGCCTGAAGCAAAGTCTATGATTGTTATGGGCTTTCGTGTTATGAGAGGTTCACTTCGTGGTATTGAAGAGGGAACGTTTTTCAGTAATTATTCCGCTATGGGATACGGCGCTCTTACATACACATTTATTCCAATGACAGTAATGAATCTTTGCAGAGATATTGAAGATGAGGGTTATGAAGCAATTCCTATTGGCCACCAGAGCGACTGGAGAGGTATTGATAATAAGGGTAACCTTAGAGAACATTTCTCTCGCCCTGTAGAAGAGGGCAAGCCACAGCCGGATATTATGCTTCACCTTCGTATTTGCGCTTATCTTGCTGGTCTTGGTGAAATCGGTTATAGCAAGATGCTTCTTACACCTGAGTTTGGCCCAAGACTTCGTATTGGTGTTGTACTTACAGAACTAGAGCTTGAGCCGGACCCAATCTATGAAGGTCCACAGCTTTGTAACAGGTGTATGGCATGTGTTAATAACTGTCCAGGACACGCAATCCATCCTACAAAGACAGTTAAAGTAACTCTTGCCGGTCACGAGGTTGAATGGGGCGAGCTTGACTGTGACGCTTGTGATGTCGCATTTAGAGGTGCCGAGGTTCTTGAAAATGGCGAAGTAGGAACATATCTTCCTGGTCGTACAGATACAAAACCAGCGCATTATTCACCATTCTATAATAAGCCTGCAAACCTTTACAATTCAGGTCAGGCAGTATGTGGTGCTATGGGTTGTACAAGAGCTTGCATGATTGCATTAGAGGGCAGAGGCGTTCTTAAGAATAAATTTAAGACACCATTTCGCAGAAAGAAGCTTTGGAGTGTTGACTGGAGCGACTACGAACCAGTTGAAAATGCAAATATGTCACTTAGTGAGCTAGGTTCAGAAAGCAGCAGAAAAATGAGTCAGGCTAAAGAAAAGCTTAAGGAAACTCTTACATTAAGTGAGAAGCATGACCTCGAAGCAGATTAATAGAATTGCCTTTGGCAATTCATCGATATAAATCCGTTGGATATTCGATATATCCTATGGGATTCGATATGTTCTTTCAGAACTCGATATGTTGCTTGCGCAACGAGATTTGTATCATATCGAGGTTGAACGAAGTGAAAGCATATCGATTTTTCAAAGAAAAAATATCGAGCAAGTGAAATTTGCATATCGACAAAATAAAATCTGATGAATTTTGGATTTAGATAATTTTAAGTACAAGGATGTTAAAAAATGAAAACTTTTTTAACATCCCTTTTATTATAAGGAATGATTAATATGAAGTTCTCTGTTGGATATCAACTACGAGAAGAAAACGAATCTACATTTGTTTCTATTGTAGATAAATATAAAGAAAGTATATGTGAGGTTTATTTTCCATGGGTAAATATCCCATCAGGCAGAGGCTCTATATCTGACCAATGTGGATATATAGACTGGAGTGCGCAAAATCAGCTTGTAGCAGATTTAAAAGAAATCAAAAAGATGGGTATTAAGCTCAATTTGCTCCTTAATGGTAATTGCTATGGAGCAAAAAGTATGAGCGAGGCTTTCTATAACGAGATTTCCTCTGTTTTGGATTACCTTAGCTATGAAGACTGTGATGTTGATATTGTGACTACCACCTCGCCTGCCGTTGCGTTTATGATCAAAAGGTACTCCCCTGATATTGATGTCCGTGCATCTGTTAATATGCGAATCGGCACCGTAAAGGGTATGGAGTATACTAAGCACCTTTTTGATTCCTACTATATCAATCGTGATTTTAACCGAGATATGGAGCGTATCAAACAGCTCAAAGCTTGGGCTGATGATAATGGTAAGAAGATATACATCCTTGCTAATAGTGGTTGTATGAGGGAATGTTCATTCCAGACCTTTCATGATAATATGGTTGCGCATAATGAAGAAATTATGCACACTAACAATATAAAGAATTTTGTCCCTTATGCTTGTTGGAACTATATAAAATCTCAGGAAAATTGGGTTTCCATCCTGCAAAACACATGGATTAGACCTGAAGATGTACAAAATTACGAGCCTTATGTTGATATGATGAAGCTTGCAACTCGTATGCACACCCTTCCATCAATGGTTATAAAAGCCTATGTCAATCAGGAGTATCACGGAAATCTCCTTGACCTTTTCGAGCCTGGATATGGCCCCGCACTTGCACCATATGTAATGGCGAATGATATGTTCCCAGAGGATTGGTTTGAGAGAACCACAGCTTGTGATAAGCAGTGTGATAAGTGTAATTATTGTCAAAGTGTATTGGAGAAAGTATTAATAGAAGGATAGGGCGGCTAATAAAAATGCACATAACGAACTATCCTCGGCTCTCGTAGTATCTCGATACAACTTCGGCACGGGCATAAGCCCTCTCAGCTAGTCCGTTCTGCACTATTTTTCTCGTGCCGCTAGGCTAATAAAAATGCACATAACGAACTATCCTCGGCTCTCGTAGTATCTTGATACAACTTCGGCACGGGCAGAAGTGCCCTTTCAGTTCGTTCATTTATAACATTTGCTATAGCAAATGTTCAACTATAAGCCTGAATGCAAGTGTTTTTCGAAGCAAAAAGTGCGATAGTGAAGGCTTTAGCAAACTATTTTTCTCGTGTGGTAGCTAACTAAAAGTTAGTATTTCTTAATCAATAACAAAATTATTGCAGAGAATCCATATGGATTCTCTTTTTTTACAAAATTCCTTAAAAAAATCCTAAATAACTATTGACAAAGGGGAATTTATGTTATATAATTCGATTATAATCAATAATGATTATCATTATTGATAAGGAGGTAAACAAATGAGGTACAGTAAACAGAGGGAAGCAATTAATACCTATTTACAGGGCACCACTTGCCACCCTACAGCCGAAGAGGTGTATGAGCAGGTTAAACATGAAATCCATGATATAAGTCTTGCTACTGTTTATAGAAACCTCAAGCAACTTCAAGAACTTAATTTGATTAAGAGGCTTGATACAGGAGAGGGCGAGGCAAGGTTTGACGCAGACCTTAGCGACCATTCGCATTTTCTCTGCGAGAGATGTGGTAATGTGTATGACCTCTTTGATGAGCTTGTTGCTCCGGAGGATATTGCAGATAAGCTTGGCAAAGGCTTCACCGTGGGTCGCAAGATGATATATGCGTATGGTGTATGTGATAAGTGTAATAAATAAAATTTACTATATAATTTAGGAGGAAATTAATTATGAAAAAGTTTGTATGTTCAGTTTGTGGTTATGTTCATCAGGGGGATTCAGCTCCAGAGAACTGCCCAGCATGTAAGGTACCAAAGGAGAAATTTAAGGAAATGTTGGATGATGCAAAGCTTGCTGCAGAGCATGAATATGGTGTTTATGCAAAGACAGTAAAGAACAATCCTGACATCAGCGAAGAAGATAAGAAGTATATCTTCGATCAGCTTATGGCGAACTTTAATGGTGAATGCAGCGAAGTTGGTATGTACCTTTGCATGGCTAGAATCGCTCATAGAGAAGGTTACCCAGAAGTTGGTCTTTACTGGGAAAAGGCTGCTTTTGAAGAAGCAGAGCACGCTGCAAAGTTTGCAGAACTTCTTGGTGAAGATTTAGAACCAAACATGAAGGCTACAACAAAGGACAACCTTGCTTGGAGAGTTGACTGCGAATATGGTGCAACACAGGGTAAGTTTGACCTTGCTTCTTGCGCAAAGAAGAATGGCCTTGACGCAATCCACGACACAGTACACGAAATGGCTCGTGACGAAGCACGCCACGGCAAAGGTCTTGAGGGTCTTCTTAATAGATATTTTAAGTAAGCGGGAAAATATATTTAAAAGCAAGTCGATTATTTCGGCTTGCTTTTGTTATATTAAGAAATAACAATTGATTATGTAGGAAAATTGTGGTAATATGCACTTACATACTACATTGTTTGAATATTATTTATATAACCTACAATTAGTATAGCCTTCATAATATGGGATAGGAGTACAGCTATGAGGAACAAGAGAAAGATAGCCGCCGGACTTTTCGTTGCTGCTGTAGCGTGCTTTGCAAGAGCATTACTTGGAAAAAGCTTCGAGGCTGTACCTGCGGGCATCGTGCTTCTGATTGCAGGAATTATTAGTGCAATTATTAATTCAGGCGGTGAAGATTAAAGTGACAAATTGTTAGTTGTACAGTATAAGCATAATCTATAGCAACTGCCCATCATTTAAAATAGCAGGACCACCGAGGCTGTATGCTTTCGGTGGTCCTGTTTGCTATTTCTCAATTTTTATTTTAAAAACAATATGTTTCTTTGTTTTCTTGTTTTATGAATCTGTAATCTCGATATTTCTTAAGATGTATTTTTGTCCGTCTTTTGTATTCGGAGGGATTTTGGCAGTTATTGGTATTTTAGGGGTTGTGATCCTGATGTTAATATCTATTTCTTTTCCGTTCAATGCTTCTACGGGAGTCAAGACTAACAGAGCAGAGGTATACATACGCTTGGACTTGTATCTTTTATAAATAAAAATCAAGGCAATTATGGCTAATGTTATAACTTCACCCCATAATATTTGATTTCAAAAAGATGTAATCAAAGCACCAATCAAAATTATAGCAAGCGGAAATGTAGTTTGTTCTTGTTTATATCAGTATTTGTTGATTTGATATTGACTATATCGTTGATGCGATTTTTCGTCATCATTCTTCATTAGAAGAATCCTCCATATTTATGTTCCTACAAAGAGCGCCCCATTTTATAGACATATTATCACACACTTTACTAACGACTTGTGAATGTTTGTTGTGAGTGAAAATGAAATAGAATCGATTTGTATATTTTGAAAATTCAAGGCAAAACAACTTGTCAGAATGAGCATACTTTTGATTAAAGTGTATAATGCTCTTTATACAATCATCTTTTTTCGTCATTTGTGGTCTATGCTGATATAAGATAACAGATTGACCTCGTTTATAATAGTCTTTAAGCTCCGACCATCTGACGTGCTTCTCGGTTGTATCACTATGTAAAAATTGTCTTTCAGTTTCAAGACCATTGTCGGGGTCTAAAAGTACAATGTCCGCATCGTTGGTTTCTGTTAAGGCGTTGTCATGCCATTGTTGGCGGTTATCTCCGATTTCTCATTCATAAAAAATGGCATTCATCAAATTTGAAATTTCAATATCGGAAATATTTCTTCTTTTTCTTTCAATAACCAACTGATGAAGAGTGTCAAACAGCACCTAATCATAATGGCGATACAAATCTGATTTTAACAAGTAATTTGTATATTTTCCATCATCTTGAATACCAAGTTTTTTGGGTACAACTTTATACCAATTTACCGCAAGAGTGAGGTTATATATATTAAATTCACGCAATAGCCCATATTTGCCATAATCACCAATATCACCGACATATAAATCTTGCATAGAAAAATACCTTCTAAAATCTTTTTTAATGATTATATCACAAAAAATGAGTTTTTCAACTTTTTTGCCATATATCACTTTTCTCTTATAAAAGCCTCTTATTGTTTGTAACATAAAGTAAATGTAGCGTAGCAAACTAAAAACAAGGGGCTGAGAACTTCTCAGTCCCTTATTTTTTACGTTATAAAAAAATGATTGATTATCATGGAAATAAGTGGTATTCTACAATTATAAATTATATTGCTGTGTAAATTATTTATATTGGAGGTATTACTATGAAAGAAAAAATACTAAATAGAATTTATGAGTTAGGAATTGAAGAATTAAAGAGCATAAAAGATTTGAATGTTTTAAATGGTGATTACATTAATCTTGAATGTAAAATGCCTAACGGAAATACAGGGAAAATACTTGATGACAATAAGAAATATTATGCTAATCAAGTAGATGGGACAGACAAATGCTATGGCGTCGCTGCGGACGAAAATCAAATAGCAGTATATAGATATGGATGTAATGGAACAGACGCAGAACTTGTTGCTTGGGTTAAATTATAAGCATAAGCTAAAAAAATCATCTCATTAGAAAAGAGAGAATTTTCTGACTGATACCTTAAAAACTATAGTCTATCATAAAAGTTGGAAGCGGTTAAAGGTGGTAAATAAGTGGTAATCTATATGTGGATCTACTTATTTTGTAAATTATTTATTCTTTCAGAGGAAAGAGGAGGATGTTTATGCAGGCAATTCGTATTATCGAAATTCCAGATTGTAAGATGGTTTCGTCGGGCGTTGGTATGTTTGGAGAGTAAAACTTTACGGCGTTCAACGCTTGGTTTTCAACCTTTCCCCGCACAAAAGACACACGAGATTTTGCTGCCGAAGCACCGGGGGGCGTAGAATGGCTCTATATCTATGAGGACGGCATGGCCGTTCCTGAGCGGTTCGATATCGTTGATTTCAAAGGTGGGCTTTACGCTGTAAATACTGATATTGACCAACAAACGGATATTGAGGCTATGGATAAGGCCTTATACGAATTTTTACAAACGAATGGATTCGAGCAAGATAAAAGCCGCCCCAGAATGGGAAACATAATTACACCACCCAAAGCATTAGAGGTCATGGGTTTTAATCAAATGGATTATTATATGCCAATAAAAGTGCAATGCACAAAGTAAGCATAATCTAAACCAATTATCTCTCAATGAAAATATCCAATATTTTTCACTTGTAACCTTAAAAAATATTTTTTCGTAAAGTGGTAAGTGGTTAAAGGTGGGAAAAGATATAATCTACCTTGGAAATCATTGATTTTTTATTGTGTCAGGGTATACACTAATGAAAAACCAAGAGGGGTAATAGACTGGAGCAGACTTGCGGCCGCTCCGCTAAATTCCTATTTATTCGTATCCATTCTCTTTTGCGCCATACGCTGCCTGCTCTTTTGTGAAACCGTCAAATTCAAGCTGCTCAATCAATCCATCTTTAGAGAAAGATGAAGTGCTAAGATAAGACTTTGCTGATTTTACTGCTTGCTCATTCCAATCCGCACCGCAATTATCGGCAGCAAACACTGCATCTTCGTGTGAATATTTCTCAAATTCAAGCTGCTTAATCAAACCATCGTATGAAAATCCAGAAAAGTCCAAATAAGATTTAGCAGCTTTAAGAGCATTTTTTTGTCCCGTTGTCATTTCTACTTTAAGCTCAGTTTCTTTCTCAACAGAAGAATTGTTTTCTTCCACTTTTGTTGAGTTGTTTGGGGATGACGATTGTCCTGCGCAAGCGACCAATGAAATACAGATAACCATTGTTAATAATAAACATAAAGCTTTTTTCATAATAAACATTCCTTTCAATAATTAATTACAAAATTTTTATAGAAGTTATAATTTGATCCTTTCATAATTCTCACACAATAAAAAGTATGTGGCAAAAAATACTATTCCATACACAAAAACGTGGCTTTAAATTCTAAAGTTACTGCACATTTTTTACTAAACTATGAATATGCCAAAAAACTACCATATTATAAGCCTGCGGTTTACATCAAACACAAAATTGTTTAGTAGTACTCAAAAGAATATTATTAAATTTAAAGAAAAGCATATCCATTTAGAATATTTGCTACTTTTGAGGTTTGAAATCAATTGGCTTTTCTATTCTTGACAAAAGCGATATGTTTTTTCGAAGTATGAAAGTATGGTATAGAAAAAATCTTGACATGAGTGTAAAAAACTGATATAATCAATCCATAGAAAAGGTGCTTTGTTATAGATATTGGGGCGGTTTTTCAGGATATTTTTGATTAGTAAGAGGTGTAATTAATGGTAGAAAATTATATGGTTTGTAATTGCAAGCAGGTAAGCTATAGTGACATAGCAAATACTCTTGACAGTATGTTTAAATTTGATGATGTTCTCACAGCTTTTGAAGATGTTCAGAGAGTAACTCATTGTTCAACTGGTTGTGGCGGCTGTCACCAGAAGGTGCTCGAAATTATCTCCGATATTATGGGCGGAGCGAAAGCCTGATGATAAAAAAGAAGCAGTTTGCATTATGCAGACTGCTTGCTTTATTTTACAGAATGTGTTTTAATAAATACAGATGTTTTGTATTTTGAAACTCAATCAGGGCAGAATACATAAGAGAAGGGAGTCGAGATTATGGATATAAATGCATTGAACAAGATTGGTTATGGAGTGTATCTCCTATCTGCGTCAGACGGAGAAAGGGATAACGCAAGCATTATCAATGCTGTAGTGCAGGCGTCGATGAAGCCTATCATGATTGGTATTTCTGTTATCAGCCGTACTTATACAAATGAGCTTATTGAAAAAAGTGGAAAGTTTAATATAACTACCATTTCTGATGAGGCTGATTATTCACTCTTTGAGCATTTTGGTATGAAGTCCGGTAGAGAATTTGATAAATTTGAAAACTTTAAGGACGTGGCAAGAAGTGAGAATGGTCTGTTGTATCTTACCAAATGGGCGTGTGCTGTGTTCAGCGTTGATGTGGTAGAAAAGACCGAGCTTGGAAGTCACACCTTCTATATTGGAAAAGTAAGTGATGCAAAGATTTTATCAGAAGAAAATCCATGCACATATGCTTACTATTATTCAGATATCAAGCCAAAGCCAGCCACTGCTCAAACAGCGATTCCCAAGGCTTGGAGATGTAAGATTTGTGGCTTTATTTATGAAGGACCAGAGCTTCCAAAGGATTATCTTTGTCCTCTTTGTGGACATGGGGTAGACGATTTCGAACCCATTTATTGACTTCGCTTTTCAAGTGAAGTCAGCTAAATTCGCTGATGCGAGCTAAATTGACGATAGGTCAGCTAAATTACTTCGTAGCTAAATGTGCTGTGGCACGGTATGTGGCGAATTCAATTTAGCTTTACAAAGTAAAATTTAGCTATGAAGCAAAGCGGAATAATTTAGCTAAAAAAATATATATAAAACAAAAATAACCTTGCCTCGGCAAGGTTATTTCCATAATCATTCACTATTCATAACATAATGGGAATAAAAACAAAAAAGGATTTGCTTAAGGCAAATCCTCTCTATAGCTTATTAAACAAAATATATCCCATTATGTGTTCTACGCGCTTTTTCTAGCCATTATTGCAACGGTTGTATTCCATCTCCAGTATCGTCTTTACCGTATGCTTTCCTCTTTCATCAAGAGAATTCAGCTTGCGAATAAGCTCAAGTGACTCTTCGTCCATACGCATCGGCATATAAGTTGTGGGCACTTTTATATCAAGAGCTTCACATATGCGCACGATGGTTGCATAGGATGTCCCTTCAACGCCTTTCTTAAGTGCACTAGCTAGAGTTGTCTGGGGTATTCCCATCTCGATAGAAAACTGTCTGACGCTCTTATACTGCCTCTTAATCTCGGTCTGAATAAGCTCGGTTAACGTATCCATATCCTTTTTTCCTCCCTTTGGAACACAGGTTACAGGGTAATTATATATCACAAAGAGTAAATTTGCAATAGTTTTATGCTAAAAATCGTTTACAAATAAATTAAATTATGTTATTCTAAAGCCCGGAGGTGAATACAGTGCAGGTGCGAAAAGGTGTTATAGAAGATTATAATAGAATCATTGAAGTATATGAAGGCGCAAGACAATTTATGAGAGAAAGTGGAAATTCTACACAATGGGGAACAACACATCCATCAAATGACCTTGTAAAAAATGATATAAGAGACGGGATTTGTCATGTTATCCTTGATGAAGATAAAGTTGTTGGTGTCTTTGCATTATTGTTTGATGAGGACCCAACCTATACATACATTGAGGATGGCAGTTGGCTCAATGACAAGCCTTATGGAACAATTCACCGAATTGCAGGGGACGTGAACGTGAGAGGGATACTAAAAACCGCACTTGAATATGCCACCACAAAGATCGACAATATACGAATAGATACACACGAGGACAATCAAAAGATGCAGTATCTATTAGAGAAATATGGTTTCAAGCGCTGTGGAATAATATATCTCGCCGATGGCAGACCACGAATTGCGTATCATTATGAGAAATGAATATAAAATATAGAATTATTAAAGAAAACACTCGTGGTTTTCTTTTTTGTTGACATAGATATATATTTAATATAGAATGAGATTATATAAGAAAAAGAGAACTAATTAAAACAGTATCGAAATGGTTATTTTGCAAGGAAACTTGACAAACTTGCATCGTCCCCAAGTATAACAGGTGTAAAGGAGTGTGTAATGAACAAGAAAATAATAGTAGTATCTGTTATATTGGTTTTAATAAGTATATTGTTTGCGCCTATACTACGGAATAATATATTACTGGGTCTGTATGCTAACCAACTGTACTCAATTCCATTGCCTAATGAAACTACAGAAATCACTCGAGATAAAGCGGTTGGCAATCTGTACGGAACAGGGAACCATTTGGATTTTGTAGCAACAATGGAGATAGAATCATCCTTGTCAGAAAGTGAATTGATTAAATATTATACACATGAATCTATTGATATCCGTACAATTAATGAAATTAGTATAATAGGATTGGACAGAGCATATATAGATTTGCTTGATACTTCAGTAGAACAGAAAGTTGATGCAATCCCCAAATCTAAAGCAACATTGGTTTATGGGTCTTCAAGGATATACACAGCTTCACAAAATACCAGTGATAAAGATTCCAATATATATATTATTCAAATTAAAGATACCCATTATGCTCCCGGTTTTGATTTAAGAGCCCACTAATAATAACGGTGGAATGGTTATTTTGCAACAAAAATCAACACGTCCCCCAAAATTTTAAATTAGAGAAAGGATATGAATATATGATTTTTAAGAAAAGATTATTTGCATTTATTATAGATTATATGTTTTTAATAATTGTATTTGTGATAGTTAACATACCTCAGATATATGTGGATTATGTTTTAAATGGTAATTTTTTTACTAAAGCCTATTACATAACCTATTATATTGTACTTTCTAGTGCTTTTGCAGCTTATATCTGTAAAGATGTTATACATGGTAAGAGTATAGGGAAACGATTAATGAAGATTAAGGTTTTGAATCAAAAAGGTGAGAACCCACATATATGGCAATTAATCATAAGAAACATAACCATCTTAATTTGGCCTATAGAATTTATCTTGTTTGCCCTTGACAAAAGAAGAATAGGGGATATAATAGCAAAAACTAATGTTGTTATAGGTGAATAAAAGACAGGGGCGGTTTTGTTGTCTTGATGAAGCAGGCGCAAATTAACAAGGAAAAGGTTCTATTATATAACCAAAAACAAAATTAAAGGAACTGTGGAATAATATATCTCGCCGATGGCAGACCACGAATTGCTTACTATTATTGTAAGTGATTGTAAAATATAGAATTATTAAATAAAACCCTCATGGTTTTCTTTCAGCTTGTCGATAAACATATAGACAAGCTGGCAGACTGCGAAAAAGGATGTTAAATTCGACATTCCCGACATCGTCGGCGTACAAAGGTACGGCAGAGGTCGGGAAGGGCGGAAGCAAGCAGTGGCGTAGGTTTTTAGATGAAACCTACACCATTATAATTATATATTATTATTTTTTATATAACAAGCAAGAGATAAATATTTTTTGTTTTGCTTGTGATTGAACGACTTTTTCTACGGTCTTAAAGAAAACCCAATGGGTTTTCTTTTTTTTACTTATTAGATAATTTCTCCGAAAGTTCAGTCACCGGGCTACTTTCGTGGCAATTTGTACCGCTACTTCCCGCGAAATGGATGCAGGCTCAGCCTGCTTTTTTATGGGTGTAATCAGGAGTATTATACATATATTGACCCTTAGATGACAAATAACGTCATTTCGTGCAGAAAACAGGCTATTTTGTGCAAAAGCAAACAAATATCATTATTTATATAGTATTATTATAATAAATTAAAAAGAGGGGTGTTTATAATTGATTAATCGTAAGGAAATGAAATCACTAGCCAAAACACAGATAAAAGGCAGAATAGGTATGTTGTTTTTGTGCCAATTTATTATCAGCTTAATTATTAGTGCATCATCAACTTTTATTGTGGGAGTTTTACTTGTTCCGTCATTTTCCATTTCCACTATTCTGATTTACCTTGCTTTGACAAAGAATATTAGTCCTTCAGTGAATGACATATGGAAGGGGTTTAATGTATTTGGTAAAGCTGTTTGGCTTAACATCATAACAGGTTTTTTCGTGTTTTTATGGTCATTGCTATTTATGGTACCGGGTATTGTCAAGACCTTCGCCTATTCTATGGCGCCATACATTCTTGCTGAGAATTCTGATATGACAGCGAGAGAGGCACTTGCAAAGAGTAAAAGATTAACAGATGGTCACAAAGGAGAGCTTTTTGTTCTGTCATGGTCATTTATTGGATGGTATCTGCTTATCCCTCTTACATTAGGATTAATTATGATATGGCTTGTACCATATGTGAATGCAACATCAGCAAATTTTTATCTTGCAATGAAAGAACAAAAGAGAGATTAACAAATTAATACATAGTGTTACATTTACAAATACATTAACAGGAGGATTTATAATGAACAAAAAAAGAGTATTAATAGTAATGGGGGCTCTTGCACTTGCGTTTTCTATGTCTGTAAGTGCGTTTGCCGCAGGTAGAATTTTTGTGGATTTGGAAGAGGTTATCACCGATACACCATCACAGATTATTAATAGCAGAACAATGGTACCTGTGCGTGCGATTACAGAGATGATTGGATATGATGTTAAGTGGGTTCCTGAAGGTCAAAAGGTTGAGGTTTATGAAAAGTCAGCAAAACACCCTGCAATTATTATGGCAATCGGAAATACAAGTGCTTACTATGGAAAATATGATGAAGAACTCGGCGATACAGTTGGTTATGAAGCTGTATTGGATTCTCCACCTGTAATTGTAAATAACAGAACTATGGTTCCATTACGCTTTATTTCAGAAGCGGTGGGATATACTGTAGACTATAATGTAGATTCCGAAGATGTATATCTCTTCTCACCAAGATATATGGAAAACCAAATTGGCGAAGGGATTGGCGAAGATATCCAAGCAGGAGAAGGCATTGGTGAAACGAAGCCTATAACAAATGCGGAAATGAATTATGTATTAAGCTTTCGTACCAAGAGCTGGCTTGAACTAAAACCTGATCAAAAAGAAAAGGTTATTTCTATTATAGCTCGTTGGTGGGAACAAGTAGATGGTCATATCGTTGAAGATTTTGACGCTGTTCTTAGAGATTTAGACCACCAGATGGAAACCTATTCCAGAAATAAGGTTGACGAGGGTGTGTTCCAGACAGCATGCGACATCTACGATATTGAGCTATCTCATTATATTAAGGGATAAATGGTTCTGTTGTCTTGCTATCTTACAGATGACAGGCAGAGAATTGCATAGCACACTGGCAAGTGAATATAAAATGTAAAATTATTAAAGAAAACCCAATGGGTTTTCTTTTTTATTGACATAGATATATAGTTAATATAGAATGAGATTATGAAAGTCGAGGAATACTTATGAGATTTGAACATGTCAAGTAGATAGTAAAACCATCCTCTTGTGCTTGTATAAGAGAAAATGATATAATATAATATATTTTGAAAAGAGGTAATTGCTATGAAAAAAATCGTATTATTAACAATGGTTTTATTATGTATTAATCTTTCTGCTTGTTCTCTACAAGCATCAGAGCCTCAACTTATTGAAGATGCAGTTCAGTTTAGCAGAATAACAACAGATGAATTAGTTGCTATTATGGGAGAGCCTATAGGTAAAGAAGATTGGACATATAACGATAAACAACCTGTAACAACATACTCATATGATAAAAATTCAAATCATTATGAATTCATTATTGCTGAAAATTCTGTTGTTCGATTGACTATATATTCTAGTGATTCGTGGAACGGAGAGGGTGAAAAGTTTAAATTCTATGGAAGCAAACAAAATATATGTAAAGATTATAACATTGAATTAGGTGATAATGCAAAAAAAGCAGCCGACACTAATTTTGCTTATAGACTTCGTACTGTGAATGATATAGTTGCTGATTTTTGGGTTTTAGATATGGATCTGGATTCTAAGACCTATGGTTTTGTAAAGATTACATACGATTTGAATTATTTTGATTAAACAACTAGCGATCTACATCGATTTGGCTGGTTCTTTACTGTATTATTCCCTTAATACAAAGGGACGATTCTCAACACAAAGTGATTATTCTATTATCTTTAAATCTTAAAAAAGAGCCTATGCGAATATGCGCGTAGGTTTTCTTTTTTATTAACCACAAAAGATGACAGAAAAAAGCGTAGATCGTTCAAACCAAAAAGAGAGCAAAGCGAACGACCCGAAGGTGTATGTGTATACTCCGAGAGGGGAAGTTCGTTTGTAGCATAATGGAAATAAAAGAAAAAAAGGAATTGCAAAAGCAAATCCTTTCAATAACTAATTATTAATCATTATTCCATTATGCGCTCTATACATTTTAATTAGCCGTAAACTATTTTTTCTTATTGTGATGATTATTAAAGTAATCCGACTTGATTACTATATCATTAACTTTCATCTCGTAGTAAATTCTCTCGTTGATACTATCGATATACGTTTGCTCCTCGTCAGTGTATGTTTTGCCATCGTTAGGGGCATATATCATTTTGTCTGTTACCCACTTGCCCTCGGGGAAGTATACAAAGCCTGTATAATCAGGGGAGAACGCATCCTCACCCATACAATACTTATAGTTTGGAACGCCCATAAGATTCTTTATCGTAGGCATAATGTTCAGTGCACTTGTAGGCTTTTTAACCTGAATTCTAGGACAATTTGGTGTCCAGATAAAGAACGGAACCTGCTCCATCATCTTGTTGCCTATGTTGTCGTTCAACTGCTTCACAAGCTCCTGGTCAGTAAGACCGTAGGAGTAGTGGTCAGAGAAACCGATGATAACTGTATTATCAAGCTGACCAGCCTCGTCAAGACGCTCAATCAGAATCCTGAAAAATTCATCGGTATCGTGTGCCATAACCCTTGCGTTAGCCTCTTCCTCGCTAAGAGTATTGTCAAAAAGGTCAGGATTTCTATCAAGAATTCCATTGAGTCGTGGGTCTTCCTCACGATAATAATACGGAAGATGTGCAGAATAGGTCATCATATAGTTCATAAATGGCATTTCGCCATTTCGGATAAGCTCGCCAAATATCTCATCATTCTGTACATTAAGACTATCCTGGCTGTATGTGTCCTCACTCATATAATCAAGATATGAAACATACTCTTCATAACCGAAGGTTTTTGGATGGATAACTCCTCGATTGTAGAAGGTTGGTGAGTTAAAGTGGAATGACTTTGTGCTATAGCCACCTTTAATCATCGCCCTTGCGAGGGAGGATGGGAACGCATTGTTAGGATAAGCTGATGCAGAAACCTCAGTTGATGGACAGTTAAAGCCGGTGTTAACTGCAAATTCTGAATTGAATGTATAGCCTGTCCCCCAACATGGCATATAGTGATTGGTAAAGTTAATTCCTGTATCCATCATATACTTTATGGTTGGAGTGTACTTTCTGTCAATAATCCAGTCGTCCATACTTTCCATAAGCACAAGGATTACATTTTTACCCTCAAATCTTCCTGTCATATCATTATCTGGGAACTGCTTGTTGTCAAAATAATCCTTAACAAGAGCTAAATCCTCTTCGCTAAATTCGTTGGCAGATGCCGCCATACGATACATACTCTTGAAGGTGTATTGATAAAATCCCGCAACATCAATTGACTTGTTAGAGTCAGTAAAAACATCATATATTAGTGTAGGCCTGTCCCATAATTTCCATTGACCTTGACTTTTGTCCATTGCAAGGCTTACTCTCATAAATAGCTCTACACAGATAAGACCTGTGATTGGGATTAAAATAAGTAGTCCTCTTTGATGTTTTCTTGCAAAGGTTGGTCTTTCCCACATGCGACATGCAAGGTACATCGCAAGGCAATATGTGATAATAAACATAATTACTGTTGGGTTAAGGTAGAGGGGGATTACTTCAAGATAATCCATACCCTCTCCTGCAAGGAAGATGCTCTTGAACAGAAGGAATCGTCCAAATATACAGTAGCTTATATAGTTAGCAAAGAGCCAAGCTCCCCATATTGCTGTCAATATAGCATATGTGATTCTGCCTGCCACCTTGGGAAGTATCGCCCAGCAGAGATAAATCATTGTTGTAATCCAGAACAGAGTGAAAAGTGTTGGAATTATAGTGTAATATGAAATGTACTTCATATTTATAGGTGTGTGCTCTAATGGATTTATGATGTTTGTTGAAAGGTCAGCCATAATAAGTGGGAGCGCAGCAAGCAGCCAGAAAAGAATCCTTTCCAGCCTTAATAAATTCGGAACGCTATATGAAAACCTGCCACAAATCTCACCTTTGTCACAAAGGCGATTCTCAAAAGGCTTTGCATTTCTTAGACTTTTGCGCACAAGAAAAAAGCCCTTGATTCTTTGAGCTAATCCTTTAATAATATTTTTTTTGTTGGTTGTTGAATTGTCGCTCATTAAACTGCTCGCCCTTCCAAAATTTCAACAAATATTACAATATATTTTATCACTCGCAAGGTATTATGTCAATACAAGTAATGTAGTGATAATGTATAAAAAGGGGATGTAAAAAAAGTGTAGACCGCATAAAACAACTTAAAATTACATGTTATATATCAGAAGTATAGAATAAGTGATAACAGAGGTAGTAAAATTTGAGAAAATCAAATTTTACAATGTTTATTATACATAATAATAGAGAGCAGAAAAGGATTTGCCCCATGCAAATCCTTTTAATAATTATATTCCTATATTTATCCCGTTATTATGCGGTTTGCATACTATCTACATTCTTCCATAAATGCCTTGTAGCCCTTATATGCCATATATACATCGAATTTTGCTGCTGTTTCAAATGGTGAATGCATACTAAGAAGAGGAACGCCACAGTCAATCGTGTCGATGTTGAGGTTTGCAATAAACTGTGCAACAGTTCCGCCGCCCCCTTGGTCAACCTTGCCAAGCTCACCAATCTGCCATGCAACATTATTGTCGTTAAAGATGTTTCTTATCTTTGAAACGAGCTCTGCATCTGCATCACTTGAGCCTGCCTTACCTCTTGCACCTGTGTACTTTGTGAGCATAAGTCCGTGGTTGAACTTTGGTGCATTTGTTGCTTCTTGAACCTCTTTGTAGTTAGGGTCCATAGCTGCGCCAACATCAGCAGAAAGACAAGTTGAATTACTAAAACATGTGCGAATTGTTATGTCTGTATAATTATCAGTAGCAAGGGAGCAAAGCTGTGCAGTAGTATCCTCAAAGAATCTTGACATCATACCTGTAGCACCCATGCTGCCGACTTCTTCCTTATCTGCGAGCATAATAACAGATGTTTTTTCAGGTGATGACATATCGCAGATTGCACGTAGTGCTGTGTATGCACACACTCTGTCGTCCTGACCGTAGCCTGCAACAATGCTTCTGTCAAAGCCCACATCACGAGCCTTGAAAGCTGGAACAAGTGTAAGCTCTGCACTTATAAAGTCTTCATCTTCAATGCTGTACTTTTCCTTAAGGAGCTTAAGTATTGCGCTCTTTGCCTTTTCTTTTTCATCATCACCCGGAATACTTCCTGCAATAACAGTAAGATTTTCACCAATGATAACTTCGCTCATCTTCTTGTCACCCTTTGCAAGATGAGGAAGAAGGTCGGAGATTGTAAAGATTGGGTCGCAGTCATCCTCGCCCAATGCGATTTCAAGCTTGCTTCCGTCACCACGCATAACAACGCCGTGAAGTGCAAGGGGGATTGTCGTCCACTGATACTTCTTTATTCCGCCGTAGTAGTGAGTGCGAAGCATTGCAAATTCGCTATCCTCGTAAAGCGGATTTTGCTTTAGGTCAAGACGAGGTGAGTCAATATGTGCCGCCACAAGGTTTATACCCTTTTCCATTGGTAAAGTGCCGATGATTGCAGCGTAGATGTTCTTACCACGATTAACCTTATATACCTTATCACCGCTCTTAAGGGGAGCGTTTCCAAGAGGCTTGAAGCCAGACTCTTCAAGAAGTGTAACACAGTATGCCACAGCCTCTCTCTCGGTCTTGGCTCTGTCAAGAAACTCCATATATCCCTTTGAGAAGTCCAGTATTTCGCTATTGTATTGATTTTTTGTAGCAATGT
>JAQVYH010000039.1 GCA_029004515.1 Eubacteriales bacterium
GACACTATGGGAATTCAGTATAAAATTGATAAGGGCATCGTAAGAGGTCTTGATTATTATACTAAGACAGTTTTTGAATTCGTTTCTGACAACTTCGGTGCACAGGGTACAGTTTGTGGCGGCGGCAGATATGACGGACTGGTTGAGGAGCTTGGTGGCAAGCCTACTCCGGGTATGGGATTTGGTCTTGGACTTGAAAGAGCACTTATGGTAATGGAAAACTGTGGTGTAGAAATACCTGAGGATAATGGTCCTGATGTATTTATCGCATCTATTGGTGAGGGGGCAGAGATGTTTGTTTCATCACTTGTAAATGACCTGAGAAAACAGGGAATAAAGGCAGAGCGTGACCTTTTAGCTAGAAGTGTAAAGGCGCAGATGAAGTTTGCAGACAAGCTTGGCGCTTCGTATACAACTGTAATTGGTGACGATGAAATAAAAGAGGGGAAAGTTAATCTTAAAAATATGTCGGATGGCTCATCTGTGAATATCGAAATCTCACAGCTTGCCTCGGAGGTCTTAAAATGATTGAGGTTAAAAATCTCACAAAAAAATATAGTGATAAGTATGCCATAAATGATGTCAGCTTTAGTATAAATAAAGGTGAAATTGTTGGGTTTCTCGGTCCTAACGGTGCAGGTAAATCTACAACGATGAATATTATGACTGGGTATATTTCAGCTACTAGTGGTAGTGTATCAATTGATGGTTATGATATTGTTGATAGTCCCATTCAGGCAAAGTCAAGAATAGGCTATCTTCCCGAACAGCCACCACTTTATTTTGATATGACTGTTTGTGAGTATCTCTCCTTTGTATATCAGCTTAAGAAGATTAAACTTGATAAGGATAGTCACATTGCACAGGTTATGAGGATGGTTAAGATTACCCATGTTCAGAATCGTCTTATCCGCAATCTTTCAAAAGGGTATAAGCAAAGGGTGGGCCTTGCACAGGCGCTTCTTGGTAATCCTGAATTTTTGATTCTTGACGAACCAACTGTCGGTCTTGATCCAAAACAGATTACTGAAATCAGAGATGTTATTTTATCACTTGGCAAGGAACATACAATACTTATCAGTTCCCATATTCTTCAGGAAATAAGCGCAGTATGCCAGCGAGTAATTATAATTAATGATGGTAAGATTGTGGCGGAAGATACAATTGAAAATCTTTCTGGTGAGATTACTGGTGGTAATAGCTATACTGCTCAAATCCTAGGTGATAATGATGATGTTCTAAGGGCTATAGCTTCTGTTGAAGGTATAACGGACGCTGCGCCTATTATAGATGACAAATATGAGTTTAAAGCTGAAGGCAAAGAAACTCTTGAAAGGCTTTTCTATGCTTTGGCAGAATCAAAAATGCCTATTACAATGCTTAAGAGCAATGCGCTTACCCTTGAAGAAGTATTCCTTCATGTTACTGGTGGCAGAAAGATAAAGGGGGAGAAATAAAATGACAGCTATATTCAAAAAAGAATTAAAAGCATATTTTACATCTCCAATCGGCTATGTGTTTTTAGGATTTGCACTTATAATTTCAGGTGTGTTTTTCCTGTGGGGCAACATCTATAACTCATATATTGATACTGAAAACTTTTTCAGAAATATTGGTGTTGTGTATCTTTTCCTCATACCGATTCTTACTATGAGATTGTTATCTGAAGAAAAGAAGACAAAAACAGACCAGCTACTAATTACATCACCTGTTAGTATGTCCGGGATAGTAATCGGCAAATTTTTAGCATCAATTGCGCTATTTGCTATTGCCCTGATAATAATGTGCATTTATGTAATTATCCTTTGTATATATGGTGATCCAGACCTTTTTGCCATATTTACAATGATGCTCGGATTCTTACTTAGAGGATGTGCTCTCATTTCAATTGGTCTGTTTATATCATCTCTTACTGATAATCAGATTGTTTCTTGTATGGTAACTTTTGCGGTGTTTCTTATGTTGTGGCTACTTGATATGTTCAGCTTCCCTAATGAAATAATTGCAACAATTTACGGATGGCTTTCTGTACTTAAGAGATATGAAGAGGTTATTACCAATGGTGAGCTTGATATAGCAACTATTGTTTACTTTATCAGTTTCAGTTCGCTGTTTGTATTCTTTACAGTAATGTCGCTCGAGAGAAAGAGATGGAGCTAAAATATACTTGTGAGGTGCTTTGAATAATGAAAAATACAACAAAAAAAACCTCCGGGTTAAAGGTAAAGCTGCTGCACGGTTCAAATTGGATTGTAACAATTGCGGCTGTTGTTGCCGTTGTGCTTCTTGTTAATGTACTTGTTGGTATGATAACAGAAAAATTCCAGCTTAAAATCGACCTGACTCCAAATAGAGTTATTGGTATAACCGATACTACTAAACAGGTTCTTAAAGAACTTGATAAAGACGTTAATATCGTAATCTTTGAGGATAAGAGTTTGAAGCTTCCATATGTTGACGAGATTATAGATAAATATCTTGCTCATAGTTCTCATCTTTCGCTTGTTAAGGTGGATGTTGTTGCTGATCCCGGATTTATAAAAAAATACGATATCACAGCTAATGAGATTATGTCCAACTCAATGATTGTTGAATGTGGTGATAAGTATAAGCTCATCCAACCATACGAGATTTTCCCTATGGATGATGAGGGAAATATGGGTGCTACAATCAATGCTGAAGGCGTTCTTACATCAGCGATTACCTATGTCACAACTGATGAAAACACAAAGATTGGAGTTGTTGAGGGTCATGGTGAATATGAATTCCTTAACAGCAATTTGGGTTATGCCTTAAAACAGCAATTTATTGATTATAGTTATGTTAATCTTTATACACAGGATATACCAAAGGATATTAATTGCCTTGTTATTTCTGGTCCTGAGAGAGATTTCACAGATAGTGAGATTGATAAGATTGACGAGTACCTTGCACAGGGAAAGTCATTGCAGATAATGTTATCTGCAACAGCACCTGTTCTCCCCAATCTTGAAGGCTATATTGCAGAATGGGGAATAAAGGTAAATAACGATACAATCAAGGAAACAAATCCTAACTTTATTTATAATTCCAACGATTCATTAATTTGGGTTGAAGGCGATACTCATTATATTACGTCAGGTCTTTCACAGATTATTGTGCCTTATGCTAAGAGTATCGATTATGAGCGAGATGTTAATACTGCTGGGCTTGATATTACAAGCGTGTTTACGACTAGTGGTCAGGCTATCAGTAAGGACAACGCAACAGGTAAAGAAGTTAAGGGCAAATATAACCTTGCAATGATAGTTGAGGATAGTAATGCCCGCTCATCTATTGTGGTTGTTGGGTCATCAAGTATGTATTCAGATGCTTATCTTGAATACAATTCAGACTTCTTTGTTAATACCCTTTCTTATCAAATGGGTAAGAAGCAGGTTGCCATTATCAAGCCTAAGTCTCTTGCACCCGCTAGCCTTAAGATGACAGCAAGTGATGTTATGCTTAGCAGTATTGTTGTAGTATTTTTAATTCCTTTTGGAATCTTAGTTTGGGGCTTCATTGTATGGCTCAGAAGGAGATTTTTATGAGAAAGTTTAAGGGTGCGATTATCTCAATACTCTTGCTTGCTTTGCTTGTAGGAGGGTATTTCATAGTCAATAATATAGATGCTCCCGTTACTCAGGAGCCAGCAGAGGAAGGAGACACTCTGCCTTTTGGCGATGTTCTCACCGTTCAGGCAGAGGATATCGTATATTTTGAAGTGACTAATTCTTATGGGAATTATTCCTTCTCAAAGGTTAATAACAGCTGGATTTGCAACAATGACAAAAACATCGTGTTAGTCCAGGAGACAGTCAATTCGCAGCTATTCTCTGCATCCTACTATGATGGATATACTATCCACGAAGGAGAATACGATCCATCAGATTATGGTCTTGATAAGCCAACAATGACTATTAAATTAAGACTTTCTGATAATACACAGCATATATGTACTTATGGCAGTGCAGCTCCTGTTGATGACCATTTGTATTATTTAAGTATAGATGACAAAAAGGCAGTGTATGCTGGTCTTGGGGCAAAGTATGATATGCTTAATGTGCCTCTTGGTGCATATAGAGATCCTAACTTCTTTACCTTTGATTATACAGGTATCAAGAAGATTACCATCGCAAACAGGGGAGAGACTCCTATTGTTATTGAAGAAGACACATCGGAGAATGGCTCATATATTTCCAGTTGGAATATGACCTCTCCATATAAGCATACTGTTAATGAATTCACTCTTGCTAATTTGATTATTGAACCATTAGCTGAAGCACCTGTTAATGTTATAGCATATGTTGAGGATAGTCCTTCAAATCTTGATGTTTATGGACTTGCAAATCCAAAGCATATAATTACATTTAATTATTCTGACAGAACAGAAACTATAAAAATCGGTGATGAGGCGGAGAATTCAACTGTATATGCAATGAAAAATAATGACAGAACAGTATATACAATCAAGTCAGGTCATTTTTCATTTGCTAAGTATTCTGCCTTTGAATTAGTTGATAAATCAGTGTATTTTGCGCTTATAACAGAACTTTCGTCCCTTGAGATTAAAGGGCCAAAAGGAACATATAATATTACAATACCAAAAGATGGAGGCACATACGAAGTAAATGGTAAAAAGGTTTCTGAAAAGAAGGTCAAAGCTTTCTATGAAGAGCTAGCATTACTGTCTATAGGCGGAGTTGTGAAAGAGAATGTTTCTACTAGTCCAGAGACAGTATTAACATATAATTATTTGGATGGCAGTAAGGGTGTAGCTGAGTTTATACCCTACAAAAATAGATATTATGCCATCAGAATCGATGGAGGCAAGGCAGATTTCTATGTAAAAAAAGCCGATGTTTCCGACTTACTCAGTATAATAGCCGAATTATAATCGGCATACATAGGAGGCTTTTTATGAGCAACAGACAATGGATTTTAAAAGAAAAGAACAGTGCTGAAGTGCAGAGATTGATGGATAAGTATAATATTTCTAAAATTTGTGCATCAGTACTCAGCAACAGAAAGCAGGTACTCGAAGGTGATAGTATAGGGAGCAACTCTTTCTATGATTCATTCCTCATTAAGGATATGAATCTTGCTGTAGACAGAATTAAAAGCGCCATCGCTACTAAAGAAAAAATCACAATTTATGGTGACTTTGATGCGGACGGCGTAACAAGCACAACTATTCTTTATATGTATCTTAAGGATTGTGGCGCAGATGTTGAGTACTATATCCCTGACAGAATGGAAGAAGGTTACGGCATTAACGAAACAGCTCTCCAGACAATTCAGCAGAATGGTACAACCCTGATTATTACTGTTGATACAGGTATCACAGCTGTTGAAGATATCAATGCAGTTAAGCAGCATGGCATCGATGTAATTGTCACAGATCATCATGAGCCCAAGGATGTTATTCCTGATTGTGTTGCTGTTATTGACCCCAAAAGAGAAGATTGCGAATATCCATATAAAGAGCTTGCTGGTGTAGGTGTAGTATTCAAGCTTATTCAGGCTCTTGATAATGGTGAACATGCAGTTGAAATTATCAAGAAATTCTTACCATTTGTCTGCCTTGGCACAATTGCAGATGTTGCACCATTAACAGATGAAAATAGGCTTCTTGTTAAGTCCGGGCTTCAGATTTTCCATAAGTCAGAAAACTATGGCATTCAGGCACTTCTTCGCTCAACCGGGTTTGATAACAGGAAGGTGACAGCCGGAAATATAGGTTTTGTGATTGCTCCTAGAATAAATGCATCAGGCAGACTTGGCAGTGCAAAGAAGGGTGTTGAACTTTTCCTGTGTGATGATCCTGCAAAGGCTGATGAAATAGCTACGGACCTTGCAAATGAAAATAAGAACCGTCAGAAGATGGAACAGGAGATTTATTCTCAAGCGCTTAAAATTATTGAAGAAAATAAGCTTAATGAAAATAAGGTTATTGTTGTTGCTTCAAAAGGGTGGCATCAGGGAATTATAGGAATAGTTTCATCCAAAATTACAGAAAAATATTACAAACCTTCAATTCTTATTACAATTAATGAAAATGGTGTATGTAAAGGTTCAGGAAGAAGTATAAGCTCCTTTAGCCTTTTTGAAGCTCTTTCACACGCATCACCACTTCTTCAGAAATTCGGTGGACACTCTCTCGCAGCTGGTCTTACTGTCGAAGAAGATAAAATTGATGAATTTTCAATGGCTATCAATGCATATGCTGATTCTGTAATGCATGATAATGATTTTACTCCACAGATTTTCATAGATGACGTATTATATAGTGAGAATCTCAATACCGATACAGTATCACAGCTTAAGCTTCTAGAACCGTTTGGTATGGGTAACCCTGTTCCTGTGTTTATGGTCGAAAAAGCTAAAATTAAGCTTATTAATATTTCTTATGATAAGAAGCATCTCAGGTTACAACTGGTCAAAAATGGAATGTATCTTGATGTTATCGGTTTTAATATGGCGTCATATTATGAACAGCTTAAGCAGAAGATGATTGTAGATGTCGTCGGTACTATCAGCATTAACGAATATGCAGGTATTACAAAACTACAATTACTACTTAAAGATATCCGACCACATCAGTTTTAATTGATACGAAGGGTGTATTACTATGACTATAGTAGAAGAATTATACAGCACTTTAAAAGAACGAATTGCTGCCTATAACCCTGATGCTAATTTTGATATTATAGACCAGGCTTATAAGTTTGCACTTAATGCACATGAGGGACAGCTACGAATTTCGGGTGAGCCATATATTACTCACCCTCTTAATGTTGCGCTCGTTTTGACTGATATGGAACTTGATGATGATTCTATTTGTGCAACAATTCTTCATGATGTTGTTGAGGATACGGAGTACACATATAATGACCTCAAAGAATTATTTGGTGTAGAGGTTGCAAATCTTGTTGAAGGCGTTACAAAGCTTGGCAAGATTCCTTATAGCACAAAAGAGGAGCAACAAGCAGAAAACATCCGTAAGCTTATCCTTGCTATGTCGAAGGATATCAGAGTTATGCTTATCAAACTTGCTGATAGGCTTCATAATATGCGCTCTCTTAAGAGTATGCCTGAAGAAAAGCAGAGAAGAATTGCCTGCGAAACTTTAGAGATTTATGCACCTATTGCTCATAGACTTGGTATATCTAAAATCAAGTGGGAGCTTGAAGATTTATCCCTTAGATACCTTGACCCTATTGCTTATAAGGAAATAAGTGATATGGTTGATGAAAAGAGAGATGAAAGAGTACAGCTTATTGATGAAATTAAAGGTGTTTTCTCTGAAAAGCTTGCCGCTCTTGGTATCAACGGACATATTGAAGGTAGAGCAAAGCATTTTTATAGTATTTATCGCAAGATGTTTACTCATAATGTTACTAATATTGAGCAAATTTACGATTTAACAGCGATAAGAATTATTGTTGAATCGATCAATGACTGTTATGCAGCTCTTGGTATGGTGCATGAGATATATATTCCGATGCCGGGCAGATTTAAAGACTATATTGCTATGCCAAAGAACAATATGTATCAGTCTTTGCATACAACATTAATCGGTCCTAATGGTAAGCCCTTCGAAGTTCAGATAAGAACCTGGGAGATGCACCGACTTGCAGAGGTTGGTATCGCAGCTCACTGGAAATATAAAGAAGGCAGACTGGGTAAGTCTGAGATGGACACCAAGCTTGAGTGGATTAGACAGCTCCTTGATGTTCATACAGATAATGATAATCCACAGGAGTTTATTAGCTCGATTAAAGTTGACCTTTTTGAAGACGAAGTTTTTGTGTTCTCGCCAAAAGGTGATGTTGTAAATCTCCCAAATGGAGCTACAAGCATTGACTTTGCCTATGCCATTCATAGTGCCATTGGTAATAAGATGACCGGAGCAAAGATAAACGGAAGAATTACCCAGCTTGAGTATAAGCTTAAAAATGGTGATATCGTTGAAATCATAACATCTTCAAATGTAAGAGGTCCAAGTAAGGATTGGCTCAAGATTGTTAAAACAAACCAAGCGAAAAAGAAGATTAATGATTGGTTTAAAAAGGAACATCGTGAAGAAAACATCGCTCTTGGTAAGGAAATTTTTGAAAAAGAGCTTAAAAGAATGGGTCTCTCCCACGAAGAACTTGCCAAACTTGAGTGGACTACTGCATTGTTTAAGAAGTATTATATTCACAGCATGGAAGATTTGTATTCTGCAATCGGTTATGGAACACTTCCAGTAGCAAAGGTTATTTCCAGAATCAAGAATGAATATAACAAGACGATAATTGACCAGAAAATAGTTATGCCAATTGGTCAGAAGACTGTTACCACATCAATCTCGCATGGTGTTGTGGTAAAGGATATTGATAATTGTCTTGTCAAACTTGCTCGTTGCTGTAATCCGCTTCTTGGTGATGATATTGTTGGTTATATAACAAGGGGTAGGGGTGTGTCCGTTCATAGAGCAGACTGCCCTAATGTCCGCCGCCATAATGACCCAACATCTCCGGAATACCCAAGATATATTGATGTTTGGTGGGCTGAAAGCTCCACAGATAAATATATTACTGATATTCAGATTATCTCTAATTCAAGAGCAGCTCTTGTATATGATATTACAGGTGTAATTGCTGATCTTAAGATTTCTCTTATGGCAATTAATGCACGAGAGCTTAAGGATGGCCTTTCGGTTGTTAATATTACTGTTGAGGTTAACAGTAAGGAACATATGGATTATATGATAAAGAAGATTCGCACTCTTGAAGGCGTTGCATCTGTTTCAAGAGCAACTCATTAATTTACGGAAGTGACAAAATGAATGTTAAAAGATTTCCCATAGGTGAATATGTTGAAAATTGTTACATGCTTACCACCGAAGAATCCTCCGAGGCTATTCTTATAGATCCGGGTGATGGAGTTCAAAAAGTAATCGATTTTGCAAATAGTCAGCAGCTTGATATAAAGACTGTTCTTATTACGCATGGCCATTTTGATCACACTAACGGACTTAAGGACCTAAAAAATGCTTTTGACTGCACAGTGTATATGAATAAGCTTGATTTGCCATTAGTTACAGACGCTCACTTGGTTGATGAAGATGTGAAAGATGGAGATAATTTTAAGCTAGGCAATTATACAATCAAAGCAATTACAACGCCTGGTCATTCATTGGGTGGAGTGTGCTATATTTGTGATAATATGTTATTTAGCGGCGATACACTATTTAAAGGTTCCATCGGCAGAACGGATCTGCTTGGTGGAAACTATGATGTATTGATAAATTCAATCGAAAGCAAACTTTTCATATTGCCAGATGAAATTGAAGTATTCCCGGGACACGGTTTTTCAAGTACAATTGGTATTGAGAAAAGAACTAACCCGTTTTTCATATGAACAAGTGGGGAATACTCAGCGGTATCCGTCCGGTGAAGTTAATAAGGGAAATGATTGTAGGCGGAGAGGTTGACCCAGTGTCAACTTTTATTGCAACTTACGATGTAACGAAGGAAAAAGCAGATCTTGCCTATGACATAGCTATAAGAGAACTTAAGGTTATGGATGGGATTGGTGATAATGACATTGGCCTTTATATCGGTATTCCATTTTGTAGGTCGAGATGTGCATATTGTTCTTTTATCACTGATGCTTGCGTTAATCATACAGAACTTTTTGAGCCTTATGTAGAAAAGCTTAAGCTGGAAATAGCATATAGTAAGGATATAATTGAAAAGGCTGGTTTTAATGTTGTTTCTGCCTATATGGGTGGGGGAACCCCAACAGCAATTCCTGCCCAGCTTATTGATGAAATATTGAAAGAAATTAATGGTCTATTTCCTAATATAAGAGAATTTACTGTTGAAGCTGGTAGAGCAGATACTATTACATATGATAAGCTTGCGACTATAAAAAACAATGGTATAAACAGAATTTGTATTAATCCTCAAACCTTAAATGATAGTATACTTAAAAGCATCGGAAGACTACATACAGCAGAGGATTTTGTTAACTCATATAAAATGGCCCGTGAAATGGGCTTTGAGCATATTAATACTGACCTTATTGCAGGACTGCCCCACGATACTATTACAAGTTTTAAGACGTCACTAGACAAAGTACTAAGTCTTGACCCATCATCAATAACTGTTCATACATTAAGCATCAAGAGGGGCTCTGGTATACATGAGAAGCCGCAGCAGTTTCCGCTGCCATCGTCAAAGGTTGTAAATGAGATGATCGAGTATTCATATAATGTATTAACTACTAACGGATATAATCCATATTATCTGTACAGACAGAAGAATCAACTGGGAAACCTTGAAAATATTGGTTATGCTAAAGATGGTTATGAAAGTATATATAATATAATGATGATGGAAGAAACATCTACTATTATATCATTAGGTGCAGGTGGCGTTAGTAAAACGGTTAATAATAATGAGAAAACTATCAATAGAGTGTTCAATTTTAAAGAACCTCACAATTATATCGAGGGTATCGACGAAATTTTAGGCAGAAAAGACGAATTGTTAAAAAAATATTGACTTGAAGACTTAAATATTGTATTATGTAGTTAGTAATTCACTGGTATCGAAAGGGGCCGCTTTATATGTATCAGAAAGAAATTATAGTAACAAATCAGGTTGGGCTTCACGCACGTCCCGCTACATTCTTTATACAGAAAGCAAATGAATTCAAGAGCAGTATATGGATAGAGAGAGAAAATAATAAGCGCGTTAATGCAAAGAGTCTTCTTGGCGTATTATCATTGGGAATCATGAGAGGCGTTGAGATTATGATTAGCGCTGAAGGTCCTGACGAAAATGATGCTGTTGAAGCGCTTATCAATCTTATCTCAAATAACTTTGCTGAATAATTTTCCTGTTAATTAGGTCTTACTATATAATATGTAGTAAGACTTTTTTGCTATTATGTAGGTAGGTGAAATCGAATGACTGATATAGATAATAAACTTAAAAATTTACCTATGAAACCAGGCGTGTATATTATGCACGCGGCAGACGGCGATGTAATCTATGTAGGTAAGGCTAAGCTCCTTAAAAATAGAGTTAGTCAGTATTTTCAATCTGGCAAAAGTCATTCTGCAAAAGTCCGTGCAATGGTTGAAAACATTGCGGACCTTGAATATATAGTTACTGATACAGAGCTTGAGGCATTGATTTTAGAGTGCAATTTGATAAAGAAATATATGCCGAAATATAACATCCTACTTAAGGATAGTAAGGGGTACCCGTACATTAAGGTCACTGTAAATGAAGCCTTTCCAAGAGTACAGCTAGCAAGAAGTATCTCGAGGGATGGAGCAAAATATTTTGGCCCTTATGTAAGCACCCTTTATGTAAGAAACACTATCGAGCTGATTAAGAGCCTTTTCCCTGTGCGGAGCTGCAATAGAAAGCTTCCAGAAGATATAGGAAAAGGAAGAGTATGCCTTAATTATCATATTCATAGATGCACGGCACCATGTCAAGGCTATGTGACACAAGAAGAATATATGGAATCTATTGAGAACATTTTGGATTTCTTAAATGGAAAGACTTCTAATCTTATAAAGACTTTGAATGAAAGAATGAAAAGAGCATCAGAAAATCTTGAGTTTGAACAGGCTGCTAAACTAAGAGATAGAATAGCAGTGGTAAAAAAGATTGGTGATGAGCAGAAGATCATCTCTTCTAAGCTTAATAACAAGGATGTTTTTGCTATTGATAGAAATGGCAACGATTTGTGCCTCCAGATGTTTATTGTTCGTGAGGGTAAAATCACTGGGAGAGAAAGCTATATGCTTTCTGATAATCTTGAAATGAGTGACGAGGAAATTCTTTGTGATTTTATTAAACAATTCTACTCGGTATCAAGGCTTATTCCGAAAACAATTGTTGTAAACAAAGCGTTTGAGGATATAGAGATCGTTTCCCAATGGTTGACTGAAAAAAGTGGATACAAGACTCAGATTATCTGCCCTAAACGAGGAGAAAATCGTGACCTTATTAATATGCTTCATAAGAATATAATAGAAACGCTTCGCCTTGAAGAACTAAAAAGGGACAAGAAAAATCGAAAAATGAGTGATATGCTCTTTGAACTTAAAAACTTAACTGGAATATCTAAAATTCCAGTTCGAATAGAATCTTTTGATATATCTCACACAGGCGGTAAGGATAATGTAGGAGTTTGTGTAGTATTTGAAAACGCCATCCCCAAGAAGAAAGATTATAAAAAGTTTATTATTCGTTCTGTTGATGGTGCAGATGATTATGAGAGTATGCGTGAAGTTGTATACAGGCGCATATTTAATGGAATAGAGGGAGAAAAGGGCTTCACACCACTTCCCGACTTGATACTTCTCGATGGTGGTAAAGGTCAGGTAAGCGCTGTTAAATCGATTCTTGAGGCGCTAAATTGTGATATTCCCGTTTTTGGTATGGTTAAGGATAATAAACACAGGACTAGGGCTTTAACAACGGATAAAGATGAGGTTACTGTCAGCAGGACAAGCTCCGTCTTCACTTTTCTTACTATTCTACAGGATGAGGTCCACAGATTTGCTATAGACTATCATAGGAAGAAGAGAAGTAAATCTGTTTTCAAGTCAGAACTTGATGATATTAGAGGTGTTGGGCCTACAACGAAGAAAAAACTTTTAAAGGCTTTTGGTAGTATTGAGGCTATTAAACAGGCAACCTCACAGGAGCTTATATCGGCAGGACTTAACAAAGATGTGGCGTATTCAGTATATTATTACTTTAGTGGGAAGGATGGAGAATAAATGTTTAATTTCTATAGTAAGCCCGGTAAGGGTGTAAGCGAAAATGAACCAGAAAAGAGTTTACCGGCATTGTACTTTTCAGTTCTGTGGAGAAAGTTAAGAAAATTCATAGGGATTAACTTGTTATATCTTATTTGTACTTTGCCTATTGTTGCTATTTCGTTATATGCAATTTCTCCAATTTTAATGAGCTTTGGTATGTCGTGGAATAATGCTAACATATATCTTAGTGCTATAATGATGTACCTTGTCTTTATCGGAATTGCACCTATAAACATCGGGGTTGCAGCTGTTTTCAAGCAGTACTCAAGACAGGAACATTCATGGGTAGTTAAAGATTTCCTTTCAACAATTAAAGAAAATTTTGGTGTATGTATTAAGCTCCTGTTAATTGACTTGGTATTTACTATTGTCCTGTTAGCTGATTTCTATCTTATGCCCGCATTTGAGGGCTGGATGTATGTTATCGTAAGTATTACAACATATTTTGCAGCACTAGTGTATATTTCATCACATTTTTTTATCTATCAGATAATACTTATGTTTGATGTTTCGGCTGTGTCAGCTCTTAAGAATGCAGTGATTATTGCAATTGCAAAGCTTCCACAATGCTTACTGTTATTTGCTGTTATGTTGTTTGTCGGTGTAATAATCAATAATCCCTTTACTTTCTTATTGTTGGGATTTGCACCACTCAGTTTTGCGTCTAATTTGTACGCAGAGCGTTTGCTTACAAAGAAGTATATTGATAACAAAAGTGAGTAATATACTATCACTGTGATATATCTTGTGAGAATTTAATATAACGTCTTTATGAGTAAAATGAGATTAATAAGGGAATTACCGTATTATTTGAACTTTCAATTGAAAACAAAAAAATTAAGTGGCATAGCCATTTGGCTATGCCACTTTTTCTGATTAACAGCAAGAGTTGTTGTCGTTGCAACCAAAGATATTATTGTCACCGCATAGACAGAGAATAACAACAATAGCAATTATTATCCATATCCATTCAGTACCGCCCTGACTTTTACCATAATTGCAACAGCTGTTGTATCCGCAATTGTCATAACCCATATTTACATACCTCCATTTATATATTCAATATATAATATTCCTGTGCTATATAGAGTGTTACCTTGCACTTTTTTCATATATCTATGCCATTAATTATAGTGACAACAATTAACCAATGATTTATAATATGATTACCTTTCATAAGGAGAGTGCTAAATATGAGTAAGATGTATGAGTATGCAAAAGAAAAATACGCAGCAATTGGTGTTGATACTGAAAAAGTCATTGAAAAAATAAGTGATATAGCCATCTCAATACATTGTTGGCAGGGCGATGATGTTGCAGGTTTTGAAGCAGGAGAGTGTGCATTAACGGGTGGCATTCAAGCCACTGGCAACTATCCTGGCAAGGCTACAACGCCGCAGCAACTCAGGGATGATATGGAAAAAGCACTTTCGCTTGTACCTGGCCAACATAGAGTTAACCTCCACGCTATATATGCTGAAACAAATGGTGAATCCGTTGAAAGAAACAACATCCAGCCAAAACATTTTGAAAACTGGATAGAATGGGCAAAGAAAAATAATCTTGGTATGGATTTTAACCCAACGCTGTTCTCTCACCCACTTTCTGTTAATGGTACTCTTACAAATCCCGATAAAGGAATTCGCGATTTTTGGATTGAGCATTGTATTGCCTCAAGAGAAATTGCTGATTATATGGGTAGTGCTCTTAATAATACAGCAGTTACAAATGTATGGATACCTGATGGTTCAAAGGATATACCTGTTGACAGATATCTCCCTCGCCGTCATTTGGCAGATTCTCTTGATAAGGTTTTTGCTAAAGAAACACCATATAATCTCGATTCTGTAGAGAGCAAAGTTTTTGGTATAGGTGCTGAAAGCTGTACATACGGTTCCCATGAATTTTATATGGGCTATGCTATAAAGAATAATAAGCTAATTACCCTTGATACAGGACATTTTCATCCAACAGAGGTTGTATCAGATAAGATTACTGCTGTTGTCGATTTTGTTCCAGGAATTCTCCTTCATATAAGCCGCCCTGTAAGATGGGATAGTGACCATGTTGTGATTCTTGATGATGAGCTTATGAAGATTACTTCTGAGATTACAAGAAACGACCTTTACGATAAGGTTCATATAGGTCTTGACTTCTTTGACGCTAGCATTAACAGAATCGCTGCTTGGGTTATAGGTATTAGAAATACTCGTAAGGCGTTCCTTATGAGCCTTTTAGAGCCTGTCCAAACTCTTAAGGAGTTAGAATATTCCGGAGATTATTCATCAAGACTTGCATATCTTGAAGAGTTTAAGTCTATGCCATGGGAAGTTGTGTGGGATGAGTATTGTGAAAGAAACAATGTTCCTATTGGACTTGAGTGGCTTAAAGAAGTAAAAGAATATGAAAATACAGTTTTAGCTAACAGATAAAAAAATGGCTTGAGTAAATTACTCAAGCCATTTTTTAAACAGTCTTTATATTATGCGGTATGCACTTTATTAACATCCTATTATTTTATCATTTTTGCTTCCATATAATATCTCTTTTCATTTGCTTCACCCATAGAAAAGGTCTTTCTTGGAAGAGCGCCATCAGAGATTACTGATTTAAAAAGGTCTGATTTATCTGGAACAGGAAGGATAAAGCCAATAGAATTATCCTTTATAGCAAGCTTTTCTACAACATCATCACCGTGGATATAGTCCGTTTCGTAATTGTGTCTGTCAAGGAAAGTCTGCAATGCTCCTACTGCAAGACCATTTGATGGGTCTTTTACATAAAGTGTGCCCTTTTCATAGCCGAATACATATTCAACCTTGTGGCCACCATTATCTGATGTAGAACATTCGTATTCTTCGTTAAGCTGTTTTATTACCAGCTGTGGGTCAACATTGAACACTATTCTGTGGATTGGTTCAAATATAAGTGCATCATCGTGGATATTTTCGATTTCTACAAGACAGAATCTTGCTGGATGATTTTCTCTTTCAGCATCTGTGAGGTTTCCCTTTATATTTTCCCAGCATGTTTTCGCTGTTGCGAGTGAGTGATTTCCATCACCTACTGCAAAGAGAAGTCCATCAGGTGCATTATCTTCAAACTTGTCAAATTTTTCTATAAGGAGATTAGCGTCTTCATCTGATACAAGCCATCCTGTAAGATGACCGCCATTCAGCATAAGCTCAAAATCATAAAGCTTTTGTGATTTTGTAACTTTCTCGATGATGTTCATACTTTCGTCATTTATAAGTAGAAGAACATGAGGAAGCTCCATACTTGCATTTTCGCGAATCTTAACTCTAGGCGGAATTCTTTCAATAACTGTGCCCTCTGTTGCTCTAATAGCACTCTTTGAACTTTTTGTGAAATCATATTCTTCGAGGTCAATAGCACCGATAATTCCCTTTCTCACCTTTCCATCTGGAAGTGTTCTTTCTATGTAGAAAACACTGTCAGAATAATACTCGAACATATCTTTTTCTATATATTCATCCATAGTTTTATTAATTGATTCAATCCTTGCATCGCCCTCTGAAAGGTATGCCTCAGGATATACAAGATTAAGCGTGCTTGGTGCATCACCGATAATTGATTCTGCCTCATGCCAATATTCCGGTTCGGATGTGAACTGATCACACGCAACAACACTCCACTTTTCAAGGTCAACATTTTTAGGAATTAAAATTTCTGCTTTTCTGAATACGCTCATGTTAAATCTCCTATCAAATATAATTATCATATACAATTATATCGGATTTTGTAATAATATCAATATTAAAGATAGATAAAATAATCAGAAGTATATGCTAAAATTTGTTTAATCAAGATTCGTTTCAGGATAAATGCCTTCATTCCACCATATTTTATTCATCATTTCATATCGCTCAAGAGGCAATCCTGTATACACACAGTTTGATGTGCAGAATATATATCCGTATCCGTTCATACCTTCTTTAAGACTTCGCCGCACATCGGCTATGCATTCTTCGTCTGTCCCCGTCTGGAGTAGTCCGCAGTTTACATTGCCGCATAGTGTGACCCTGTCACCAACAAGATTTTTAACCTCTGCAAGGCTAACTCCGCCTTGAGGGTCGATTGAGTGAAGTGCGTCAGGCTCACAATCAACAAGCTGGTCTAGTATAGGCATAATATTGCCGTCAGTATGCTTGATAGAGTAATATCCCATATCTCTGTATCCTTTAATCACCTGCTTTAGGTAAGGCGCAATAAGATCTGCAAATATATCGGGTGAGAAGAATGGATTGGTGTTGAAGCAATAGTCAGAGCATAGCGCAAACCCATCCAAAAGTCCCCCTCGTTCTTTTATCTTAAAGGCCTTGTCAAGGTTGCTTTCTGTTCTGCGTTTGGATTCATCGTTCATACTGTCAGGGTCTTCATACATTCTTATAGACAGATCCATAATATCGTTGCCGTTAGGAATCTCAAAAGTAGAGTCACCATGCATCATAATAAAGTATTCGTCGCCTGTCATTTCTCTAATAATTTCAAGAAGTCTTACTGTATTTTCAATATCACCAGGATTTGGATGAACAAAGATTGCACTGTGATGATATTTTTTTGCAATATCTATGTAGATGCTAGCCATATCTTTTAGGTGCAGTTCTTTTTCGGTATGCGTCATCTGATTCCATTGACTGTACTGTCTGTGTGTGGGGTGAACTCTACCCAACACTTCCATTGTAAGGAAGAATACAAGTTCAAATGTAGGAACATGTCCAGTTATCGGTTCTCTTTTTAATGCTTTAATAAATCTTTCTCTTTCTGTCATTATTACCACCTCTTAGATAGATTATAATACAAATTAATTACAAATTCAATTACAATGATATTATTTTTGTTTATTCATTGACTTTAATGTTTATGGGTTGTATAATCTCCCTATGAATAATACTTTTTCCAGTAGAAAGGAATGAATGTCATGAAATATGATCTTATAGTAATCGGTGGAGGATTCTCCGGTGTAGCCGCAGCCCTTGCAGGTGCAAGAGGAGGAGCAAAGGTTCTTCTGGTTGAGAAATCTAACTGTCTTGGCGGTGCTGCTGCCAATTGTCTTGTAAATCCATTTATGCCATATTGGACCCATACCGATGATACTCGCAAAGAAAGAATATTCTTAAGCAAAGGTATCTTTGAAGAAATAGTTAATAATCTTAAAGACGCAAATGCTACAGATAAATTGGGCATGGTTTTTGATGAGGAATATACAAAACTACTTCTTAATAGAATGGTGCTTAAAGAAGGCATACAGATTCTTTATCATTCTCAACTTATCGGTTCTAATGTTGAAAATGGAAAAGTTGTATCTGTTAATGTCGCGAATAAGTCTGGTATCATGACACTTGAGGCAGACTATTTTGTTGATGCAACAGGAGACGGCGATCTTGCTGCAATGAGTGGTTGCCCATTCCATCTTGGTAGAGAAGAAGATAATCTTTGCCAGCCTATGACGCTTTGCTTCCGTGTTGCAAATGTTGATGTTGATAGATACAGCCCAAAGCAAACTAACATTCTCTATAAAGAATTCCAGAAGCAGGGAAAGATTAAAAACATTCGTGAGGATGTTCTTACATTTAAGAATATGGTTGATGGTGTTATTCACTTTAATTCAACTAGAGTAGTTAAGCTTAATCCAATAGACGCTTTTGATATTACAAAGGCAGAAATCGAAGCAAGAGAACAGGTTTTTGAGCTTGTTAACTTTATGAAGGAAAATTGTGATGGCTTTGAGAATGCACAGCTTGTATCAACTGCTATGAGTATTGGCGTTCGCGAGAGTCGTATGATGGATGGTGAATATTTACTTACATCAGAAGACCTTGTCGCTTGTAAAAAGTTTGAAGATTCAATTGCAATAGGTAACTATGATATAGATATACATAACCCGGAAGGTAGTGGCACAAGTCACTATTACTTCCCAGAGAATTGTTATTATACCATACCTTATAGAAGCCTTCAGCCTAAGGGTGTTGATAACCTTCTTAATGTAGGAAGATGCCTTTCTTCAACACATGAGGCACAAGCATCATATAGAATTATGCCTATCTGTTGCTGTACTGGTCAGGCAGCCGGCACTGCAATTGCAATTGCAGTTAAGGATAAGGTTTCCTGTAAGGAAGTTGATATTAACAAACTTCAGACAACACTAAAAAATAATGGCGCATTAATTTAATTAAATATGTAGTAAGAGAAGTGTTTAGAAACTTAGAGTTTTTAAACACTTCTCTTTTTTTTCTTTACTTTACTTCGAACGATGTGCAATCAGTACATTCAACCATAGTTGGGTTGGCCTCGTGTGTACCAACAACGATTGAGTTAAGAGAACAGTAGTTCTTTTCTGTGCAATGGTACTTACACTGTGAAACAGTACACTTGATGCTTTCGTTTGCTGTACAATTGTTCATTTAGAATCATCCCTTCTTTTTTTGTATTCGTATTTATTATTCCGTTTTTTTATGAAAATATAATAGAATATTTTTGTTCAATTACAAGATAATAAATATGAGGTGATGTAAATGAATAAGAAAATTGGTAAACAAACATATAAAATTGAAAACGACATAGCCATTATAGGTGAGGCGGCTATTGCCAGTGACAAAGAGGCTGAGGGTCCTATAGGTAAATGTCTTGATGAGGTAATGCCGGATATAAAGTTTGGACAAAAATCTTTCGAGAAAGGTGAAAGCCGTCTATTAGAACAAACAATGCTCAAGGCCCTTGAGAAAAGCGGCAAAGTTAATTCACAAATAGATTGTGTGTTAACAGGTGATCTTCTTAACCAATGTATAAGTTCAAACTATGCATTAAGAAACGTAAGAATTCCCTTTTACGGACTATATGGTGCTTGTTCAACCATGGCGGAATCATTATCTTTATCATCGATGCTTTTAGATGGTGGATTTGGCAAGACAATCCTTTGCGGTGCGGGTAGTCATTTTTATTCCGCAGAGAGGCAGTATCGCTATCCAATAGAGTATGGTGGACAACGCCCACCTACAGCACAATGGACAGTTACAGGTTCAGGAATGGCTGTTCTTGAAACGGGTGGCATAGGCCCTTGTGTAACCTATGTTACAACCGGTAAGGTAGCAGATAAGGGTGTATGTGATGCCAACAATATGGGCTCAGCAATGGCTCCTGCGGCGGCAGAAACACTTCTTGCTCATTTCAAAGATACAAATACCCAGCCGAAAGATTATGATTTGATAGTTACCGGAGATTTAGGTTCATTGGGTAAGAGTATAACAATGGATCTGGTTAAGGACAGTGGCTTTGAACTTGCAGGAGTGTATGAAGATTGCGGTGTATTAATATACGATGCCAAGAA
>JAQVYH010000040.1 GCA_029004515.1 Eubacteriales bacterium
TACTCTTGCTCTTAATATGTATGCCCAGGGAATCGACCCTGGTCTTGATTTTACAAATATGTCTGAAATAGCCGAGCTTTATGAACGAGTTACAGGTATGCACGTTTATGAAAGACAGCCATATGCAGGTAAGCTTGTATTTGCTGCTTTTTCAGGTTCTCATCAGGACGCAATTGCCAAGGGTATGCAGTGGCGTATTGATAATAATTGTGAAGAATGGACTGTTCCGTATCTTCCAATTGATCCAAGCGACGTCGGCAGAGAATATGAAACAGATGTTATCCGCATTAACTCTCAGTCAGGAAAGGGCGGCATAGGATATCTTCTTGAACACTACTTTGGATATGTTCTGCCTACCAAGATGCGTGAGGATGTTGGATATACTGTCAAGGCTGTATCCGACCGTGCCCATGTTGAACTTACACCGCAGGAAGTGCTTGATGTATTTACTGATAAATATGTTAATATTAATAATCATATAAGACTTATTGATTATACATTTGAGAGAAAGCAAAATGTTAGTATTACCGTAACAGTACAAATTGAAGGGCAGGTTAAGGAGCTTACTGCTGAAGGTAATGGTCCTCTTGATGCAGTGAGTAATGCAATCAAAAAACAGCTTGGCATTGAGTTCTATGGCCTTACATATGAAGAACACGCTCTTACTGCAGGTTCATCTGCACAGGCTATCACATATGTAAGTTTAACTATGCCAGACGGTAGAAAGGCTTGGGGAGTGGGCATTCATGATGATATTATCGCATCCTCAATCAACGCTCTTTTCTCTGCTGTTAATCGTAGTATGAATGAAAATTAAGAAGAAGGAGATGTTAGAAATGGCAATGACAATGACACAAAAGATATTAGCCGCGCATGCAGGACTTGATCAGGTTCAGGCAGGTCAGCTTATTAAGGCAAAGCTTGATATGGTCCTTGGCAATGACATTACATCACCTGTAGCTATAAATGAATTTGAAAAGAATGGTTTTAACTCTGTTTTTGATAAAAGTAAAATCTCCTTAGTAATGGATCATTTTGTTCCTAATAAGGATATTAAAGCTGCACAACAGACAAAGCAGTGTCGCATATTTGCTAAGAAGTTTGACATAGAAAATTACTTTGATGTTGGTGATATGGGTATTGAACACGCCCTGCTACCTGAAAAAGGCCTTGTTGCACCCGGTGACGTGGTTATCGGTGCCGATTCTCATACCTGTACTTATGGTGCTTTAGGCGCCTTCTCCACAGGGGTTGGATCAACAGATATGGCAGCAGGAATGGCAACAGGCGAGGGTTGGTTCAAGGTGCCATCTGCCATTAAGTTTAATCTTACAGGTAGTCTTAAGGCATATTGTTCAGGTAAGGATGTTATCCTTCATATAATCGGCAGGATTGGTGTTGATGGTGCTCTTTACAAGTCAATGGAATTTACCGGTGAGGGACTTAAATCCCTTACAATTGATGACCGTCTTTGTATGGCAAATATGGCTGTTGAAGCAGGTGCAAAGAATGGTATATTTGAGGTTGATGATATAACCTTAGAATACTATAATCAACGCAAGACTAAAGAATGTACAGTATATGCCGCAGACCAAGATGCAGAGTATGATCAGGTTATAGAAATCAATCTTTTGGAGATTGAGCCTACTGTTGCATGTCCTCATCTTCCTGAAAACACCTGCAAGGCAAATGAGCTTAAAGATGTGAAGATTGACCAATGTGTAATTGGTTCTTGTACAAATGGTAGACTTTCTGATATGGAAACAGCAGCAAAAATCCTTGAAGGTAAGCACATTGCAAAGGGAGTAAGATGTATAGTTATCCCTGCCACGCAGAAGATATATATGGAGTGCGTTAAGAGAGGCTATGTAGAAACCTTTATTAATGCAGGTTGTGTTTTTTCAACGCCAACCTGTGGTCCTTGTTTAGGTGGGTATATGGGGATTCTTGCAGATGATGAGGTTGCAGTTGCTACTACTAATCGGAATTTTGTTGGCAGAATGGGACATGTGTCTTCAAAGGTTTATCTGGCTTCCCCAGCCACAGCAGCTGCATCTGCCCTTAAAGGATATATTTGCGACCCAAGAGAGGTCTAAGCAAGGAGATGAAAATATGATTGCACACGGAACAGTACATAAATACGGTGACAATGTGGATACTGATGTTATTATCCCAGCTCGCTATCTTAATACAGCCAACCACAAAGAGCTTGCATTGCATTGTATGGAGGATATAGATAAGGATTTTGTATCCAAGGTGAAGAAAGGTGATATTATCGTTGGTGGAGCTAACTTCGGTTGTGGCTCATCAAGAGAGCATGCTCCGATATCTATTAAAGAATCTGGTGTGTCTGTTGTAATTGCCAAGACTTTTGCCAGAATCTTCTATCGTAATGCAATTAATATCGGCCTTGCAATCCTTGAATGTGATGAAGCGAGTGAAAAAATCTTATCAGGTGATGATGTAGAGGTTGATTTTGATACAGGTATTATTATCAATCATACAAAATGTGAGAAGTACCAAGCTCAGCCGTTCCCACCATTTATTCAGGATATTATAACTAAAGGCGGACTTCTCAAATCAATTTAAGAAAATTCGAGGTGGCTTTACTTTGAATAAAAAAATTGCAATATTGCCGGGTGACGGTATCGGACCTGAAATCGTCAGGGAGGCAGTAAAAGTTCTTGATAAAATCGGTGATAAATATAATCACAGCTTTGAATATTCCTATGTGGATATTGGAGGCTGTAGTATAGACAAATTCGGTGTGCCAATTACAGAAGAGGGAATGCGCCTTTGCAAGGAGGCTGACAGTGTTCTTCTTGGTGCTGTTGGTGGTCCGAAGTGGGATGATTGTCCTGCTGACATCCGTCCTGAAAAGGCACTTCTTGCAGTAAGAAAAGAGCTTGGCTTGTTTGCCAACATTCGCCCTACAAAGCTTTTCCCACAGCTTGCTAGTGCATCGCCGCTTAAGCAACGCATCGTTGGTGGTGGCATTGACCTTCTTATTGTTCGTGAACTTACAGGCGGAGCGTATTTTGGTGAAAAAAATTCAATAGAGGTAGATGGCGAAACGGTAGCCACCGACCTTATGATATATTCGACTCATGAGATTGAGCGCATTGGCAGAGTCGCCTTTGAAGCTGCTATGAAGCGTGGTAAAAAGCTTGCCTCTGTTGATAAGGCAAATGTCCTTGAAACATCCCGTCTTTGGAGAAAGATTATGCATAACCTTAAAGACGAGTATCCACAGGTGGAGTATAGTGATGTTTTGGTTGACAACTGCGCTATGCAGCTTATTAAGAACCCAGCACAGTTTGATGTTATAGTAACAGAGAATATGTTTGGAGATATTATCTCTGATGAAGCATCTATGCTTACAGGTTCAATCGGGATGATGCCATCCGCATCACTTTCCATGACCACTCTTGGTATGTATGAACCAATACATGGATCCGCTCCTGACATTGCAGGTCAGGATATTGCAAATCCACTTGGCACAATACTTTCAGTGGCTATGATGCTTAGGTATTCGTTTAATATGACTAATGAGGCGGATGATATTGAAAAGGCGGTTGATAAGGTTTTAAGTGATAGATATCGCACAGCAGATATTATGGAAGATGGATACCACAAGGTGTCTTGCTCACACATGGGAACCCTTGTTACGGATGCCATTTAGTGAAGGAGAAGGACAATGGATTTCGCTAAAATCTTGGATCATTTATTTGAAATTGCAGCTTCTTTTGGATTAAAACTTTTATCTGCACTTCTTGTTTTTTTTATAGGTAGCAGAATCATTAAGTATATTAAGAAGTGGATTAAAAACTCAATAAAGCTTCACAAGTTAGACCCCGGTGTTCGTACATTTTTGGTTAGCTTTGCCGCGACTTCGCTTTATGCGATTCTTTTAGTAACTGTTGCAATGATAATTGGAATCCCTACAACATCATTTATAACAGCCCTAGCATCATGTGGTGTTGCAATCGGTCTTGCTCTTCAGGGTGCTCTTGGCAACCTTGCAGGGGGAATAATGATTCTTATCTTCAAACCTTTTAAGGTTGGAGATTATATTACAACTCCTGATGCCGCAGGTACAGTTGCCAATATATCTGTTGTTTACACTGTTCTTACAACCCCTGATAATAAGGTTATTACAATACCTAATGGTACGCTTACCAATTCAGTTATAGAAAATTATTCAGCAGTTAAAAACCGCAGAGTTGATCTTGTGTTCACCACTTCGTATGATGCTAATGTGGACAAGGTTAAGTCAATTCTTCTGAGTGTTGTAAATGCCCACGATAAGGTGCTTAAAGACCCTGAGCCCTTTGCCCGTCTTACAAAACATGCTGATAGCACACTTGAATATACAATCCGTGCATGGTGTAAAACCGAAGATTATTGGAATGTTAATTATGACCTTGTTGAAACGGTAAAAAAAGAATTTGATGCAAATGGTATTTCAATTCCATATCAACAGATGGCTGTGCATATTGAGAATAAAGACAAACAACCGCATCACGAAAGGAACTGACCGAATGTATAAATGTTGTCTATTTGACCTTGATGGTACAATTTTAGATACAGTGACAACTATCGCCCATTATGGCAACAAAGCGTTAGCAAAATTTAATCTACCATCAGCTCCTGTTAAGGAGTATAATTACTTTGCTGGTGATGGCTCTCGTATCCTTACAGAGCGTATGTTAATGTATGTAGATGCATATGATGAAAAATTGCACGATGAGCTGTGGCATACCTATATGAGTGAATATGATAAAGACCCATACTATCTTACATCTGTTTTTGATGGAATGATGGAAACGATCGATACACTTAAATCAATGGGTGTAAAAGTAGGGGTAATCACTAATAAGCCTCAATTTGCAGCACAGAGCGTGGTTGACAAGTTCTATGGACCGGACATCTTTGAAATATGCATTGGTGTTACAGATGGCAGACCTACCAAGCCTGACCCAACCGTTACATTAGAGGCGGTACAGGGCCTTGGACTTAAGCCGGAAGAGTGCGTATTTGTAGGGGATACCTGTGTTGATATTCAAACAGGTAAAAATGCAGGAATGCTTACAGTTGGTGTACTTTGGGGATTCAGACCTTTAGAAGAGCTTGAGCAGAATGGAGCAGATATTATTGCCCACAAGCCAAGTGACATTCTAAAAGTCTTTAAGGAGAGATAAGATAATGCTTGATGCAGTAGCTAAAAAAGGTTGTTTTAATTTAACAAGTGAGCAGATATCTGCTTTTGAAAAGTATAAAAAGCTTTTGCTTGAATATAATGAGAAGTTTAATCTCACGGCAATTACCGACCCTGACGAGGTGGATTTAAAGCACTTTGTCGACTGTATGTATTGCCTTGAGTCAATACCTCAGGGGGCAACAGCTGCCGATGTAGGTAGTGGTGCAGGGTTCCCTGGTATGGTTGTGGCAATTATGCGGCCTGATGTTAGTATAACGCTTATGGATGCTCTTAATAAGCGAGTGGGCTTTCTTACAACAGTTGCAAATGAGCTTGGACTTGATAATGTGAAGTGTATACATATAAGGGCAGAGGATGCTGCAAAGCCCGATGCTATGAGGGAGAAGTTCGACGTTGTTCTTTCAAGAGCTGTTGCCAATATGAGTTCGCTTTCAGAATACTGTATGCCTCTTGTTAAAAAAGGCGGTGTTATGATAGCGATGAAGGGCAGAAAGAATGAAGAAGAATTAGAAGGTGCAAAGCCTCTTCTCAAGCTTCTTGGTGGAAGGACAAAAGAAGTTAAGCAATATTCACTTCCCGATACGGATATTTCCGACCATTGCATAGTCATTGTGGAGAAGGTTGAATCTACGCCTAATAAATATCCTCGTAAGGGAAAGAAAATCGGAACAGTATAATTAAGGAATGATAAATTAATGTTTAATATAGTACTGCTAGAACCGGAAATACCACAAAACACAGGAAACATTGCTCGTACCTGTGCAGCGACAGGCTGCATACTTCATCTTATAGAGCCAATGGGGTTTTCTATTGATGAAAAGCAGGTCAAACGTGCAGGACTTGACTATTGGCATCTTGTGACTGTTAAGACTTATAAGAGTATAGAGGATTTTTATTCAAAGAACCAAGGCACAATTTATTATGTGTCCACCAAGTCTGAAAAAACATATTGTGATGTAGAATATAAAGAAAACGACTATTTCATCTTTGGAAAGGAAACAAAGGGAATCCCTGAAGATATTCTTATGAGGAATCGTGAAATGTGTATTCGTATTCCAATGGACGGGGAGGCGCGCTCTCTTAACCTTTCTAACTCTGCAGCAATAGTAATATATGAAGCATTAAGACAAACGGATTTCTGCAATCTAAAAAAGTCCGGAGATTTATTTAACTAAGGAGTGTTTAGCAATGAAAACCATAAAAATTCTAGCCCTCATGCTTTGTTTTGTTTGTGCATTATCTCTAGGTGCTTGCAAACAAAAACCACAAGAAAAACCACAGAATAAGCCAGAAAATAAGCAAACCAAGGTTGAAGAAAAAGAGCCTGAGGTTGAACCTCTTGAAAATCCTAATTTAAAGGATCCAATCGAGGTTAAAGGACTCACCGAAGCAGAAATAAAGCAGTATGCAAAGGACAACGGTGCACAATCGGTTCTTGTTAATAAGGACGGCAGCGTTGATGTCGAGATGACCGATGAAGAATATACTGCAATGATGGACAAGCTCACAAAATCAATCCTTGATAAGCTTGAAGAGATTCGTCAAAGCTCCGATATGATTGACTCTGTACAGACAGGTCTTGACTTTGATAAGTATTATATCTTTGTAGATAAGGCAAAATATGAAGCAAACCCATCATTAATCGACATTACCTCCTGCGTTCAGTCAGCAGAGCTTTATCAGACGCTTGATGGCAAAAAGACCAAAGACATTAATATCACGTTGTATGTTTATAATGTTGAAGATGATACAGAACTCGCAAAAATTCCATATATCATAAAAAAGAACTAACTGAGAGGCAGATTTTATGAAAAGACTAACAGCTATTTTACTCATATTAATTATTTCCCTATCTGTTGTGGGGTGCAACGAAACAAAATCTCCTGTAGGAGACCCTTCAAAGGTTGAGGGTGTTAAAAAGGGCAAAGCTCCGAGCAACGAGGAATCTAAAATAGGCGAAGAGGAAGTAACACTATACATTCCTGAGGATTTTCTTTATTCCACTATTCAGAGCACTGTTGATGACGCTAAGTCAAAGGGAGCAACCGATGTTGTAGTGTATAAAGATGGCTCAATATCATACAAGATGCCACGAGATAAGTATGACATTATGATTGATAATAATCGCAGGGCATTTGAAGTAAGTATTGCTGATATGGTAAATGATTATGCAGTGCTTAGTGATATTAAATATAACGAGGATTTTTCACATTTTGATTTTTATGTTGATAGGCAGATATATACTAATAGTGGTTCAACATTGTTGCAAGAGACATTGTATGCGGGTTCAAAGATGATACAGATGTATTTGGGCAAGAAACCTGATAAGATAAAAATGTCTTATGCTATATACGATGCGGCAACTAATGAAAAGGTTGAGACAGGTACTTTCCCTGATGATTTAGAGGCAATATATGAACGGTAATATATACAGGCTGTGACTATTATTGGTCACAGTCTTAGCCAGTCAAAAAAGTCGTTCAACCACAAGCAAAATAATGAATTAATATTTCGCTTGTTTTGATAAAAGAATAATTAAAATAATAATGGAACAGTTTTTGGTGAAAAAACTGTTCCATTGCTTGCTTTTTCCGTTCCCGACCTCTACCGTACCATCGAACGCCGACGAAGTCGGGAACGAAAAATTTAACTTCCTTTTTGGCGGTCTATCTATAATTTTTGCTCTTTTATGGAATACTAATGTTTATCCATAATTAAGGAGTGAAAAGTTCTTGAATAATAATGATGAAAATAACAATCCAAGCACCCCTGAGCAAACTGCTAATTGGGGTAATACTGCCACAGTTGTTCCAAACAATGCAAAGCACAAAGTTCATTATCTTACAATAATAGGTCAGATTGAGGGGCATAATGTTCTTCCTCCACAGACCAAAACCACCAAATATGAGTTTGTTATACCACAGCTTATAACTGTTGCCGAGGATTCAGAAATAGAGGGACTTATGGTTATTCTTAACACAGTAGGCGGTGATGTGGAGGCTGGCCTTGCAATAGCCGAGATGATTTCTAATATTGACAAGCCATCGGTTTCTCTTGTGCTAGGCGGTGGTCATAGTATAGGCGTTCCATTAGCCGTATCTGCAAAGAAATCATTTATTGTCCCCTCTGCCACAATGACTCTCCACCCTATACGGATGAGCGGTACTATGATAGGTGCATCCCAGACATATGAATATTTTAATAAAGTAGAGCAACAGGTCGTTTCGTTTGTAGAACGCAACTCACAGATGTCTGGTGATAAATTCCGTGAGCTAATGACTGCCTCAGGTAATATTGCCAATGACCTTGGCACAATCCTATTTGGTGAAGAAGCTGTTAATGCCAAGCTTATTGACAGCGTAGGGGGAGTTACAGAGGCTATTGATTATCTTTATTCAGAGATAGAAAAGGATCAGAATACTTCTAATAGTTAAAAAACAAGCATACCATATCACAAGAGGTGTTATGGTATGTTTATTATTTTTGAAAAGAAATTTCTTGCTACAATTTTATTTTTGGTTGTATTAATAGTTTTTACATTAAGCTCTGCCAAAGAAGTGTATCTACAAACCTACACATCAGCTGATGCGCCTGTAGTTCTTATTGATCCAGGCCATGGCGGTGAGGATGGAGGAGCAACAGGAATAAGCGGAGCTTTAGAGAAAGATATTAATTTGGCAGTTGCCAAGTATCTTGCTTATTATCTGGAAAAAGAGGGCATTTCCTTTATTATGACCCGTGATAGTGATATTTCAATCCATGATGATAGTTGCTCTACCATAAGGGAAAAAAAGCGCTCTGACCTTAACAAACGCAGGGAGATTATACAATCTTGCGGTGCAAAGTTGTTTGTCAGTATTCATATGAATTCCTTTACAGATAGTGTTTATAAGGGTGCGCAGGTTTTCTATTCAACAAATAATCCTAATAGTAAGGCCTTTGCCCAAACGCTTAAAAATTCTCTTTTGGACACATTGAAGGATAATAATAAACGGGAAATTAAAAAGGCAAATGATTCGATTTATATTATGAAATATACTAATATGCCTGCTATACTTGTAGAGTGTGGATTTTTGACCAATGCAGAGGAAGAGGCGCTCTTAAAGACAAAAGCCTACCAAAAGAAGATTGCAAAAGCAATATGTAATACTATTATAACAACTTTAAAGGACGAATAAAAAAGAAAAAGGATTTGTTCATTTGGACAAATCCTTTTTTAGATAGAATTAATAATTAATTCGGTAATAAGTTCTGTGCATTTTTATTAGCCGTAATTATTTTCTTCTGATTGTCTTAATTACTGGCAATTCAACAGGACAATCCATATCGTCTGTTTCAACATCTGCAATCTTGTCTACAACATCAAGACCCTTTGTTACCTTTCCGAATGCGGCATAATCGCCGTCAAGCCAATCTGCTTTTTCATGAATAATAAAGAACTGTGATGAAGCTGAATCCGGCTCCATTGTTCTTGCCATTGAAAGAACACCTCTCTCGTGTAAGAGGTCATTCTTAAAACCATTGTTTGTAAACTCGCCATAGATAGCTTCAGCTGGTTTTTCCTTTAAATCTTTATCCATACCGCCACCCTGAATCATAAATCCTGGGATAACTCTGTGGAAAACAAGACCTGCGTAGAAATCCTCATCAACAAGCTTCAAGAAGTTTTCTACCGTTTTTGGTGCTACATCAGGATATAGTTCGGCTTCGATAATTCCGCCGTCTTCCATCTCTATTACGATGCCCACGGGGTCCTTTGATGTGCAACCTGCAAGTAAAGTTGCTGCCATAATAAGGCAAAGCACAAGCGCAATAAGTTTTTTCATTTTAACATCGTTCCCTTCTCATATCAGTTGATTATTTTACAGTTTCAAGCTCGTACTGCTGTGTTCCAAGACCTTGCTCTTCAAGAGCCTTAAGCTGTGTGAATGGATTCTTACCATGAAGCTGCTGGAAGAGGTGTCCATCACCTGAAAGTTGCATTCCTGCCGGTACTCCTGCAGGGATAAGGTCTTCCATCTTTATTGCATCGATACTAGCTCTTTCAATTGCGACGATATCATCACTAGCCATAATTCCGATATCCGGCACTAGTGATGGAGTTGTCATTCCCCAACAGTCACAAAGAGCAGTAATCTGTGTGAGAACATTTATGAAATACACATTTTCAGGCTCAAAAGTGTCAAGAACTGTCTTTGTGCAAATAGCCATACCTCTCTGGAAATCTTCATAATCGTGGGAATCAAGCTTGATTGCCTCTGTGGGACATACCTTAACACAGTGCTGACACATTGTGCAATGGTGATAGTTAACACTATAATCCCCATTATCATTAAAGGAATTTGCAAAGTGGTTACAAGCGTCGATACATTTATCACAATGTACACATTTGTCCTTGTCCCATACAAGACCACCCTCAAGACCGTGAATCTCGTGTCTTGTTCTGTCTGTTACGCAACCCATAGCAATATTTTTGCAAGCACCACCAAATCCGCAAGCTCCGTGACCTTTAACATGTGAAAAGTCAATAAGGAAATCTGCATCGTTTATAAGTCCTGCAATATCAACATGCTTAAATGTCTTGTAGTCAACTTCCTTTGTATAATAGTACTTACCAAAATATCCGCAGTCATCAAGAACAGGGCAACCGAGATTGCTATCGGTATAACCTCTTTCTTCTGGATGACGATGGTATACATAATGGTCTGTGATGAAACACTCGCCACCATTTTCTTTAATAAAAGTAACAAGTTTTTTAACAAATACAGGATGTATTGTAGAGAATGTAATTCCAGAGCCTACATGCATTTTAATGGCGACTTTCTTACCTTTTACTTTGTCTGCCAGTCCTGTCTTTTTAAGAAGTCTTTCAAATTTTGCAGGCAATGTCTGATCTGCCTCATATCTTGAATACGCCATTGGCGCAAACAGTACTTTCGATGCCATAATTTCGTCCTCCCTGTTATGGTTACTTAAGTAATATTATCAGTTTTTGCATGGGATGTCAATAATGCATCCCAATGTGAATTATTTCCCCATTAATAAAATGTTGCGATCTCCTGATCAGGCGCCGATGATATTGCATAGTCCATAAGCGTAAGTACAGGACCTCTTGCCTTGTAAAGTTTGTGTTTTTTTATGTTTATTCTGGCAGTAATAACATACCATCCTTTACTATTAATCTGCGATGCGTTGTCGCAATCGCAAATCATAGGCTTGAAGGTTACATCCTCAATACAACAGGTCATCACCTGTCTGCCGATTAAAAACATCTTGTTATCAAAGCTTTTATCCTTTGCAACAAGTCCTTTGAATTTAACAACCTTGCCTTCGTATTTATCAAGCTCTTCTCCAAGGTCACGATACCAAATAGCGTAGTCCTTGTCTTTGATTTCAATTACATCTGCTTCTATATCAAATGGAAGAGGATCTTCAATCTCGTCGTACTCGGTATGTCCGTCCGCATATTCATATGCAATATCACATCTGCGGCTAATACCTCTGATTATCTTATGAATCTCCATCTTGTCAAGATTATCATTTGCTCTGTTTAACACAATTAGTTCACTGCCCTGAAGCTTGTCCACCATAAGCTGACGCATATTGTTATTATAATTTACAAATTTAGTTGCATCGGTGAACATCATCTCCTGATATAGTAGCCAGTTTTTTGGCATATTCTCAATAAGCGTGTTGATGCTCCACATACCGTTGTATTCTATTATAACTCTCTGTGCTTTGTATTTCTTCTGAAGAGAAGTGAGATAGGTAGAATTAATTTGCTCTATATCGTCGATATATTCAACTCCGATATCACAACAAAATCTGCTCTTGTCATATTCTTCAACGCCCTCTTCACATACAACAAGAAGGGTCCTCTCACCTGAATTAAATCGCGGGTCTTCAAAGGTCTCTTGAATAAATTTTGTCTTACCGCCCTCTAAAAATCCCGTAAAAAGATAAACAGGTATTTCCATATATATCAGCCCCTCTTCATTGTTTTAGTAATAGCTCTTCAATTGCCATTGTAGTGATATTTGCACCAATTACACAAAGTCTGCCGGTTATGTCAGCGCTACCCTCACGGATGTCTGCTTCGCCCGGTATATAATCAAAGTGAATCCACTTGTCATCATCTGCATTGGCAACAATACCCTTTGCTCGAAGTATTGTTCCGTACTTTTCTTCATCTTCAAGGGCTCTAAGTGCATTTTCTATTTCGTTCTTTGTAAACTTCTTTGTTGTTTCTTTGCCCCAGCTTGCAAACACATCATCTGCGTGGTGGTGCTGGTGCTCGTGACAACCGCAATCACAGTGTTCAGCATGCTCGTGATTATGCTCGTGACAATCGCAATCACAATGTTCATCATGCTCGTGCTGATGCTCGTGACAACCGCAATCACAATGCTGGTCGTGCTCGTGATTATGCTCGTGACAATCGCAATCACAATGTTCATCATGCTCGTGCTGATGTTCGTGACAACCGCAATCACAATGCTGGTCGTGCTCGTGGTTATGCTCATGTTCAAGTTCTTCAATAGCATTGTCTATTGTGCTTTTTCTTTCAATTCCTTCAAGAATCTGTTTGCCGTCAAGACTGTCCCAAGGCGTTGTGATGATTATAGCCTTATCATTATGAGATTTGATAAGCTCTACGGCTTCGCTGAGCTTGTCCTCGGTTGTGCTTTGTGTATGACTAAGGATAATACAACCTGAATTTTCTATCTGGTCATTGAAGAACTCGCCAAAGTTTTTCATATACATTTTGCACTTATTAACATCAACAACTGTTGCAAAACCATTTAACTGAGCATCCGCGGCGTGTATGCCTTCAACTGCCTTGATTACGTCACTTAGCTTGCCAACACCTGATGGTTCGATAATGATTCTATCAGGAGAATATTCCTTAAGGACTTTTTTGAGTGCCTCACCAAAATCACCTACAAGGCTACAACATATACAACCGGAGTTCATTTCGGTAATCTCAATTCCTGCCTCTTTTAGAAAACCTCCATCAATACCAATTTCTCCAAATTCATTTTCTATAAGTACAAGCTTTTCACCAGCATAAGCCTTGCCTATAAGCTTTTTGATAAGTGTTGTTTTGCCGGCTCCCAAAAAGCCTGAAAAAATATCTATTTTTGTCATTTACAATCATATCCTTTCGTAAGTAACATAAAAATAAGTATAATACTTTACAGATTAAAAGTCAACTTTTTATAATGTAAAATTAACTGTTTTTATTGTTGCAAAAAAGAATAATATATGGTAAAATATTTATAAGATACAGGAGGGGTTGGAAATGAAACTAATCACAAAGACATTGATTGTTTTAATGCTTTTTACGGCTGTTATTTCAGCAGGATATATTGTGTCAGCGGATGGTTTTATGATGCGTATAGATACTGTCACTATTCCACAGGGATATGATGGAGAAGTTAAGGTGCCTGTATATTTAGATTCTATTCCTGATAATGCGCAGCTCTCTTGCTTTTCCTATAAATTTTATTTTGATTCCAGCAACCTTTCTTTCATCACTTCAAAGGATCCTTCATCATTCACAGCGGATGTAGTGGCTGACCCTAACGATTGCTTGATTGGCAAAGTAGAACGAAACGACGGTACAAATGGCAGATTCTTTTTCGGCTTTGTAACTACTCAGAATCATATTAGCAAAACAGGTCTTGTTATGTACTTGCCCTTTTATGTTAATGGCAGTCTTGCTCCCGGTAGATATAATATTATCGCAGACCCGGATTCTAATGTATCCTTCAAGGGTTCAGAAGATATCCCTATAGATGACCTTTTTCTTAATATTAATAGTTATCTTCAGTTTGGCGCTATTGTGGTTGAGGGTCAAGGCGAGTATAACGATTATGAAGAAGTATCTTCAAGAGCACAATTCCCTACATACACTGTAACCGAGAGCTCTACCGCTTCCGGAACTGTTACAGATGTTGATGGCGTTGCAACTAACCCGAATACTCAAAACAATCCTGATACCAACACTAATACAGATACTAGCGACAATAACAATACTGATTATAATCCGCCAACTTCTCATGGCGGCTCAGGTACTCTTGCCTCTTCGGACTATGAGCCACAAAAAAATGACTATGTTTATGAAGTTAAGACCGTTGCAGATACCTTTGATGCTGGAACTATGGTTTTGTATAATGATACATATGTAGCTTTTAATACAATAAAAACTCAGGCTGGTTATGTTGTTTGTTCTCTTTACAAAGATAATAGGCTTGTTGGTAATAGTATAACTAAATCTGATGCGAATCAGAAGGTTACATCAAATGTAGCCTTTTCAGACATACCTGATATCGCTGTTACATATGTAATTAAAACCGATGGCACAATCGATTGCTATGGTAAATATGCGGTAAGGATAGATTAATAGACAGGACTGTCATCTGACAATATATTGCAGATGACAGTTTTTATGCATCGGAGAAGATTGTTTATGAAGATTACATATCTTGGTCATTCTTGTTTTAAGGTTGAAAGCGGCGATTGCTCTATAATACTTGATCCATATAAGAATGGAAAGGTACCCGGTCTTGGAAATCTAAATGAGAAGGCGAACATTGTTTTATGTTCTCATGGACACGATGACCATAATGCAAAGGAGCTTATCAAGAAAATTGACTATGTGTCATCTCCTTTTCAGGTGGATTATATAACAGCATATCACGATGAATCCAAAGGACAAAAAAGAGGAGAAACCAAAGTATATTCCATTAATGCAGAGGGATATACAATTGTCCATATGGGGGATATCGGCTGTATGCTGGATGCGAAGCAAATCGAAAAGATATATGCCCCTGATGTGCTAATGATACCAGTAGGTGGAGTTTATACGGTTGATGCAGATGAAGCTTTTGAGATTGTTAAGGCACTTAACCCTAAAACCGTTATACCTATGCATTATCGCAAGGAGAACGTTGGATTTGAAGAGATTGCAACTTCAGAGGAATTCCTTTCGAAGTTCAATATAAAGGATATAACATATACCGACAGCGAATACATTCTCAATCATGATAAATCATTCGTTGTTGTTATGCCCCCCAAATATATAATTTAGTGAGGGATTATTTATGAAAAAGATTATTGCGGTGTTGTTAGTTTGTATTATAATGTGCCCGATGATGCCTGTTTTTGCACTGGATCCGGAATCTACCGGTTCAGTTCAACTTAGGGTTTTGGGCAACAAATTGGTGTTTGATAATGACACCTCTATTGAAGTGCAACTTACAGGGGTTAATACCTGTGGTAGTGAATGGATGGCTAATCCTGAAAGTGAAAGGGTTAAGCGTAATGTAATAGAGGCAATAAACAATTGGGATTGTAATCTTATCAGACTTGGTGTTTCTACCCAAGGTTGGTGGGGCAGATACGATTGGGTTCGTGATGGTGGTGCTAGCTACCGTAATTATATTGCGGATGTAATAAATGTCATTAGGGATTCTGGAAAGTATGTAATTCTAGACCTTCATGAATATAAATATATGTCAGTGGATTTTGGTCAGTTCTGGGATGAGGCTTCAATACTATTCGGCAATAATCCTGCCGTGCTTTTTGGACTTCTCAACGAGCCTTGTGGTAGTGATGTCACTTGGGAAACATGGCGTAATGGTAATGGCGGTGACAATATTGGTTTGCAGGCTGCCGTTGAAATTATCCGTGATAACGGCGCAAAGAACATACTTGTTGCAGGCGGTCTTAGTTATTCAGGTACTCTCACGGGTGTAGCTTCAGGCGAATATGCACTTGTAGATTGTGGCACAAATGGTGATACAACTAAGTCTGGCTATGGTATAGTTTACGATGCACATATATACCCTGCACATGGACAGACCCCTAGTTGGGATGCTGATTTTGGTGAGGCAAGAAAGAAATATCCTATCCTTATAGGTGAATTTGGTTGGGATATTAATGATTCTGTTGTAATGGGAGATGCGGGAAAGCCTAATAATGGCAATTATCATACAAGATGGTTTCCGGAAATGTATGATTGGATAGAGGATGAAATAACCTATGGTTCAAAAGCTAACTGGACTGCTTGGTGTTTCCATCCGTCTTCATCCCCAAGAATGCTCGAACTGGTCGATGAAAACGGTATAAAATTTCATGATAACGCATATGCCTTTACTCCAACACCGTGGTTTGGTCAGTATATAAAGGATTGGCTAAAAGTAAAGCGAGGAGATAACCTTGCGCTCAATAAGGGAATAGTTAGCTATACTCAAGGAAGACCAGCTGATTCAACTGCTCCGTCGCTTGCACTTGACGGGGATAAAACAACTGGGTGGAAATGTGCCTTTTCAGGGACAAAATCGATTGTTATTGACCTGGGAGACGTGTATCCTATTAACCGTTGGCAGGTGTTTCATAATAATTCCATTTATAATTACTCATTATATACGAGTGTTGATGGAGATAATTGGAGTCTTGCAGATAATCATATAACATACGATTCGGATTGCTCCGACAGATATATTAAATCTACCAATGCAAGGTATGTTAAGCTTGAAATAACCAGTTCAACTCAGGTTTGTGAAATAAGCGAAATACGAATCGTGGCAGATAATAAAGCAGTTGGATATATCGATAGTGATGCACCTACATCATTAGAAGATGTGGCTTTGAGTGAACTTATATATGATTTCTATAACGGTGATACTATTCCTTGCTGGTATTCTAGTGCGCAGGGGTGTAGTTATATAGACAATGCATCAGAGGATTCTAAAGGACGAGTTTTGAGGTTAATTGATGCATCCCAGAGAATGATTGCAATGCAGAGCTTTAGCAATCTTTCTAACTTTGATTATTTTGAATATAAATATAAGAGTAGCTATCCTGTGAAGGTGTATTTCTATCTGGATTATCGTATTTCAGGTAAAACGCTAAAGACTAATACTATTACATTACCATCTACAAATGGAGAGTGGAAGATAAGGCGTATTACACCTGAGGAGCTTATGCCAACTCCGGAGGATACATGGGTTAAGACGGACATGGGTACTAGATACAATTCTAACGGTGCTAATTTTGAACCTGTACTTATTACAAGGATGGACACCTCAACGACGGGTTATGCTGATTTTGAATATATAAAAGCAGGATGGCTTATGAAGGAGTTCTTTGGATTCCAAACTATTCGTGTTCTCCAGAATGATAAAGAGTGTACAACTCTTAATCAGGGCAGTGCGGATTTCTATATAAGATTCAAGAATGCTAATGAAAAAAAGCTTATGGAAATGGTATGCGTTGTTGGTATTTATAATGACGAGAACAAGCTTGTGAATGTAGCAACCTTACCATTCAATGCTGGAGCAAAGATTCATACACAGGAGTATAAATTGACTGTTGATATTTCATATGATAATTGCACAGCAAGGATTTTTACATGGCGATCAGGCGAAAATATGATTCCTGTAACAGGCAATGTTGAATTTTAATAGTTATGAGGTGCTTTTATGAAGAAAAAACCATATAGTGTTCCGGTTAAAAAGCTTGATTCGATGCACAAATTTATGCCATATATGCTTGGTGGACGAACACTTAACGAGGCGGTAATGAAGGAGAGCGTAGACCTTACTGCGGTTAATGAATATATTGCAGAGAAGAATAGGTGTAACCCTAAGTTCAAGTACACTTTGTTTCATGTAATCAGCGCAGCTATTGCAAAGACTGTATACCATAGACCGCTGATGAATCGTTATATCATGGGTGGTAAATATTATGATCGCACAGACATATCTCTTGCTTTTACAGTGAAAAAGGCTTTTTCAGATAAGGCTGATGAGGCTATTGCGATATGTAAGATGAATGATGATACATCACCTATCGACCAACTCAGAGAGCAGATATACAAGATTGTATATTCGGTTCGTAATGAGAATAAAAATGATGGTGCAACAGACATTATGGACACCATCACAGCGTTCCCAGCTTGTATTATTAAGCTTATTGCTGGTATTCTCAAAATTCTTGACAGACACAATATGCTCCCTGACAGCTTAGTCAAGGAAGACCCATATCACTGCAGCGTATTTGTCTCTAATCTTGGTAGCATCAAGCTTCATGCAGAGTATCATCACCTTGCTGATTGGGGAACAAACTCATTCTTTGTTGTAATTGGTGAGAAATATAAAAAGGTACATATAAACGAGGATGATTCAACTGAAATCAGAGAATATCTTGATCTTGGCATTACAGTAGATGAAAGAATAGCGGATGGATATTATTACGCGCAGACAGTCAAGGTTCTTCGCAAGTTGTTAGAGAATCCATACATATTAGATAAACCGATTGATTTTATTCCTCAAGATGATAATAAGAATAAAGAGGGGAAGGACACTATTAATGATACAGTTAAATGCACCATGGCTTGAGAATTATGGTGAAGTGCCAAAAACACTTGACTATCCTGATTATTCTATGAGTGAGGCTGTTATTAATACTGCCAACAGTATGCCAAATGATACTGCCCTTGCTTTTATGGGAAGAAAAATCAAATACAGTCTGCTTAAGAAAAATATTGAGCTTACTGCCCGTTCTCTAAGTGCAATCGGAGTTAAGGCAGATAGTCGCGTTACTGTATGTTTGCCTAATATTCCACAGGCTGTTTATTCTTTATATGGTATTAATAGAATCGGAGCAATTGCATCAATGATTCATCCACTCTCCGCCATCAAGGAGATTGAATTTTATCTTAATGAGGTTGAAAGTGAAACTATTATTGCACTTGATAGCTTCTATGATAAGATAAAGGAAGCTATAATAAATACAAAGGTTAAAAAAGTCATTGTTGTTTCTATTTCGGACGAGCTTTCTGCTATTAAATCAGTTGCATATAGGCTTACATCTGAGAGGGAAAATCCTCCGATTGAATATTCAGATAAGGTAATTAAATGGAACGACTTTATAAGCAAAGGTAAGTCGTATACAGGTGAGTATGTTAAAAACAAGAAGGCGGGGGAGGGTGCAGTTATACTTTTCTCCGGTGGGACAACCGGTGTTACAAAGGGTATCCTTTTATCCAACCTCAACTTTAATGCTCTTGCAGCCCAGACAGTAGCTATGTGTAATAGACAGGTTAGAGGCAAAAAGATGCTTGCAGCTATGCCGGTGTTCCATGGTTTTGGTCTTGGTGTTTGTGTCCATACAATGTTATATGAGGGCGGATGCTCTGTGCTTGTTCCACGATTTAATGTGAAGTCCTATGCACAGCTTATCAAGAAGATTCGTCCTAACTATATTGCAGGTGTTCCTACCCTCTATGAGGCGCTTACAAAGAATCCATATATGGACGGAGTTAAGCTCGATTGTCTTATGGGGGTGTTCTCTGGTGGGGATTCCCTTTCGCCAGCGCTTAAAAAGAGATTTGATAAGTTCCTTTCCGATCACGATTCAGATGTTGTTATCCGTGAGGGGTATGGTACAACAGAGTGTGTAACTGCAAGCTGTCTCACTCCCTATCATATGGAGAGCGAGGGTAGTATAGGATTCCCATTTCCTGACACATACTATAAGATATGCAAGATAGGCACAAATGAGGAAGTCCCTTATGGCATCGAAGGTGAAATATGCCTTAGTGGACCTACTGTTATGATTGAATATATTAACCAGCCAGAAGAAAATGCACAGACTCTACAAAACTATGAAGGAAGAATCTGGCTTCACACAGGGGACCTTGGTGTAATGGATGAGCAGGGCTTTGTATACTTCAAACAGCGGATTAAGAGAGTGATTATTACCAATGGTTACAATGTTTATCCATCACAGATTGAAGGTGTCCTTGATGCGCACAAGGCTGTACAGATGAGCTGCGTAATTGGTGTTAAGGATGAATATAAGATGCAGAGAGTTAAGGCGTTTGTTTCTCTTCGTGATGGGTTTATGCCT
>JAQVYH010000041.1 GCA_029004515.1 Eubacteriales bacterium
GGTCCCCCCCTATTTATAATGCAACCTTGCTCGGCTGCGCTACCTAGCACTACTTATTTCCAATTAACAGTTAATAGTGTTAATAAGTTGATAAGTTGGTGTCAGGCACTGGGGCCCTCATAAAGGGCTCTATTTTAAACAGACAGGGACATAATCTGAACATTCCATATATACCGAGGTCGATGTATTTAGGGAAGAAATAAGATATTATAAAGTAGCTGTCACCGGCACCACTGTTGGCTCTGTCTTCAATTCGTTCACAATGATATGTCCTCCACTTGCTGTCTAATCCTGGACCTATTGGTTGACACCATAAGCAAAAGCACTTACCATTAAATAATCAACCAAGTTTTAGGAGGACACCATGTCCATATTAGTGACCGGCGGCACTGGATATATTGGTAGTCATACCTGTGTAGAACTATTAAACGCAGGCTATGAAATCATAGTTTTTGATAACTTCATCAACTCCAAGCCCGAAGCCATCCAGAGAACTAAACAAATTACAAATAAAGACTTCAAATTCTATAAAGCCGATCTCTTAGACCGATCAGCAATGGAGCAAATTTTCACAAAAAATCAAATTGATGCGGTCATTCACTTTGCCGGCTTGAAAGCCGTGGGAGAATCAGTAGAAATACCCCTGCGTTACTATCATAATAATGTCGGCGGCACCCTGATCCTCTGCGAAACCATGGCCAAATACAATGTCAAACGCATGGTTTTTAGCTCATCAGCCGCCGTTTACGGAAACCCAGCAACCGTTCCAATCAGAGAAGATTTTCCCTTATCAACTACCAATCCCTATGGATCAACCAAACTAATGATTGAAAACATCTTAAGAGATCTATATATCTCCGACCCGGAATGGAGCATCGCCCTTCTTCGGTACTTCAACCCCATCGGCGCCCATAAAAGTGGCCTAATCGGCGAAGACCCCAATGGTATCCCCAATAACCTGATGCCCTACATAGCCAGAGTAGCAGCCAGGAAGCTCGAAGTCCTCAGCATTTTCGGCAACGACTACCCCACCAAAGACGGCACCGGGGTAAGAGACTATATTCATGTCGTCGACCTTAGCCTGGGACATATCAAAGCACTTGAAAAAATTATGCAGACCAGCGGTGTGGAAGCCTATAACTTAGGGACCGGCATAGGATACAGCGTACTCGAAGTAATATCTGCCTTTGAAGCTGCCAGCGGGCAAAAGGTAAACTATAAAATAGCTCCTCGGCGGGCTGGGGATATTCCCGAATGCTATGCCGACTCGGTAAAGTCAAAAAAAGAACTCGACTGGGTAGCCAGCCGAGACTTGAAAGAGATGTGTGAGGATTCATGGGGTTATATTAATAAACTTGCATCATTTAAAAAAGCAGGTAGGCCCTTATAGGAAGATATTCGCTTCAACCCCTCCTGTTTTAATCTTATAATCTCCAGTAACTATATCCACACTTCTCAATCACGCTCTTATCCAAAATACTCTTTACATCGATAATAACTTTCTCTTCTGTCTTAAACTCACCGAATAAACCATCTATTTGTTCCAAGCTCAAAGCCTTAAATTCATTATGTGCTACAGCAAAGACAAGACAGTCCGCATCGTTTATGGCACTTAGATCAACCAAATCCACCCCATACTCATATTTGGCATCAACAGCGTCCGCTTGAGGGTCAACCACTATCGGCTCAATGCCGTATTCTTTCAATCTCTCAATAATATCCTCTACTTTAGAATTTCTCGTGTCAGGGCAGTTCTCTTTGAACGTGATGCCCAATATGACAACCTTAGCTTGGTTGACCAGTTTATTGGCAAGTATCAATTTTTTTATAATAGCGTCGGCAACGAACTCACCCATACCATCGTTAATCTTTCTGCCCGCCAAGATGATCTGGCTGTGGTATCCGAGCTTTTCCGCTTCGTACACGAAATAATACGGGTCAACTCCGATGCAGTGTCCACCAACCAGACCAGGGTAAAAGCCCAACGCATTCCACTTAGTGTTCATGGCTTCCACCACTTCTTTGGTGTCGATGCCCATCCGGTCAAATACCATGGCGAGCTCATTCATAAAGGCAATGTTGATATCGCGTTGAGAATTCTCTACAACCTTTGCTGCTTCAGCTACTTTAATAGAACCCGCTCTGTGTACGCCAGCTTCTATAACCAATTCATAAACCTTAGCAATCTCATCTAACGCTTCTTCATCAATACCAGATACAATTTTGGTTATGCTCTCTAATCTATGTACTTTATCACCAGGATTAATACGTTCTGGTGAGTATCCAATCTTAAAGTCGACGCCGCATTTAAGTCCTGACTCTTTTTCAAGTATGGGTATACAGATATCCTCTGTGACGCCGGGATAAACAGTCGATTCATAAACCACAATTGAGCCTTTATTTAAATTTCTACCTAAAATTATACTTGCTCCGATTACCGGTGATAAATCCGGAGTCTTGTCCTGATTGACAGGAGTAGGAACAGCTACAATATGAAACTTTGCTTCTCTCAATCTTGTCTCATCAGAGGTAAAATCGACTGTAGTCTGGTGAATAGCTTCATCGCCCACTTCATTTGTTGGATCAATACCTCTCTTATACAACTCAATTTTGCTTGGGTTAACATCGAAGCCTATTACGTCCGCCTTTTTTGAAAAAGAAACTGCTATGGGCATGCCTACATAGCCCAAGCCAATAAGACTGATTTTTTCTTCCCTTTTAATTATTTGGTCATAAAGCGTTGTTCCTATTTTGGTTTTAGACATGCTTGCTATTCCCCCCAAATTTTATAACTTCTCGGGTTGTTCTATTATTTATATGAAAATTTAAATTATAGTCATATCATTGAATTGACTTAAGAACCCTCGCCACATTGTCCTTATCTAAATCCACCGGATTGTTATCCATTCTGCCACCTGTGAAGGCGTTGTCAACAATTACTGGTATATCCTTCTCCATAATGCCAAAAGCAGATAGTCGCATCTCAATTATACCTTCACAAACCGAGTCAATATAATTCATAATCCCGCCGTACTCTTCAAATAGCCTAAATAGTGCATTATCATTCGGGAAATGTCCCTTGTTAATCTGACCAATCGCATCCAACGATATAGCCGCAGCTAAACCGTGTGGCACTCCATACAGCTGGGTAAGTGGATATGATATTGAATGGCAGGCAGTTGTTCTGGTCTGCGAAAATGCTAACCCCGCAAGCACCGAGGCTCTGCACATTTTTTCTCGCACTTGTATATCCAGTGGTTGCTCCACTGCTTTTCTTAGGTTTTGTATTACCAACTCAATCGCGCGGTATGCTATTTCCTGTACCACCGGAGTGGTATGCTTAGACCAATAGGACTCTATTGCTTGACACATCGCATCAAGCCCTGTTGAAATCGTCATCTTTGCTGACATAGACATTGTCAGTTCCGGAACTATAAACGCCAGTTTGGGTTTAAGCCCTGGATCATCAATGGATAACTTGCCAGTCTTATTCTCATCCCAAATGGTTGCCCACTGTGTAACCTCGGAACCAGTTCCAGCCGTTGAAGGTACAGCAATGATATCAATAAATTCGCCGCCCTGATATTGCTTGTTCTTTATACTGTCTCTGATTTCGTCTATGGCGTGTAAACTGGTATCCTCCACACTGTGGAACGCGCTTATTCCTTTTGCAAGATCAATACCACTACCCCCACCGAATGCAATAATCACATCATTCTGGCGATTTCCTATCTGCTGTAAAGAGTAAAGAACATCTCTCTGGGTAGGACTCGTAGCTACTGTTTTAATCCAAGTTAGCTCCCCATTTGCTGATTCACATCTGGCCTGTAACTCCTCAATAAACGAAGTCATATTCCAACGCGAAGCCGATGACTCGCTCATTATAAGAACCACATTGGTCACATCCAAGGAGAGTAATCTTTGTTTCAGTTCTTCTTTATTTTGAAATGCAATCTCTGTATTGCAGAATGGTCTATAATTCACATCTCTCTCCTTTGTCTAATCCTACATGGAATAACGCCTATACTACGCTGACAACCCACTTAGCATTAATAATCTTCCGGTATCAGCGTTAAAATCTCTTTAATGGGCATACACATATCATCAGCTTCTTTTGCTCTATGATGTGTCAATATTGTTTTTGCAACCTCCTGCATAGCAGGGAAACCACTACGAGTAAGCTGGTTGGCATAGATGACTATATTCACGCCGCGTTTCGCGAACTCTTCTTCTGTTACGGAATTAAATGATGTGGGCACTACAACAAGGGGAGTAATCGTATTTTTTGCTCTGAATTTAGTGCAAAACTCAAATATCTCAGCAGGGTCTTTCTTGCGGGAGTGTATCATAATACCATTAGCTCCCGCATTGACATATGCGAACGCTCTGGATAGCGCATCTTCCATACCTTTTTCCAAAATCAGGCTTTCAATTCGTGCTATTATAAAAAAATCTTTTGTTTTTAAAGCATGTTTTCCAGCTGATAGCTTTACACAAAAGTTCTCAATGCTGTCCTGAATCTGCTCTACCTCGGTGCCAAACAGAGAGTTTTTCTTCAAGCCAGTTTTATCTTCAATAATAACGGCTGATACGCCCATACGTTCTAAGGTGCGCACATTATACACAAAATGTTCTGCCAGACCGCCTGTATCAGCATCAAAAATGATTGGTTTGGTTGTGACATCCATAATTTCATCTACTGTCCGGAAACGTGTTGACATATCAAGCAATTCAATATCTGGTTTACCCTTGGATGTTGAATCACACAGGCTTGAGCACCACATTCCATCAAATTGATATGTCCTTCCATCTTGCAGAACAGTTGTCTTTTCCGCAATTAAACCAGTTATACCACTGTGAGCCTCAATTATACTTACCAGAGGTTTCATCTCAAGCAGTTGCTTCAAGCGCCCACGGCGTACATCGGGCATAGATAGTTGCTCTCGTTGGCTACGTTCCAATTTAACATAGTCCTTGTGTTGCGAATATGGGTATTCTACAATCTCCCCACCGTATTCTTTGAGAACCTCAATCACCTCATCACGAATCGGCTTCTGAAATCCCATAACCCAATCATCTCCATGCACAACATAGTCAGGTTTTAGTACCCGTAGATTCTCAGCATAGCTCAGAGCCGTTTGAGGAACAACTTTTTCTACCCCTTTAATACTCTCCAGCAATTTGACCCTTTCGTCATACATTAATACTGGAAAACGCTTATAGCTTGAGACTACTTCATCTGTCAACACCCCTATGGTTAATTTGCCAAGGGATGCAGCTTTCTGAATTATCGACGTATGCCCCCCGTGTATCAAATCTGTACTGAAGCTCATATAGACTGTTTTGTCCATTTTCATTCCTTCCCCCTTTTATCTTGTTTCCACACAACCCCGTTATGTATTTGGGCTACGAATTCAAGCTTATCTACAGCTTCTTCAACCTATCTCTAATTGCTGTCAGGTCATCCGGCGTGTCTATCTCTCCACATAGGCGATCCGCAAAATCCATCAGGTATATAAGGCATTTATCTGATACTTCATTAAAAGCATTTTCAGCATAACAAGATACTTGTCCATTTTCACAATAAACTATAATGCGATCAAGCCATACCTTCCAATCTGCCTTATTAAGTTTATACAGTGGCTGAGCTGCTACTGCATTATCAAAAAACTCAATGCCAACCTGTTTAATTAAGTCATCTTTAAAAACTGCCTTAAAGTCCTTGGGTGGTAATGGAATATTCGAGCTTACCGTCATACAACTGTAGTCCTTTTTGAGTACATCCTGCAAAATTCCAAGTTCAAATACAAGATCGCCGTGCATCAATACAATATCATCATCAAGATGGTCTTTTGCTAGATAAATTGAATAAATGTAATTTGTTTTATAATAAACAGGGTTAATAACAAAGGTATACTGTAACGCCAGATTTAGTGAATTGCAATACTCAACCAACACTCCATTAAAAAACCCCGTAGTCATTACCACTTCGGTTACCCCACATTGCTGCAACATCTTCAGTTGACGACTGAGAATAGTCTCTCTGCCATCAATATCTGTCATACACTTGGGATGTTCGCTTGTAAGCCCCCCCATTCTTTTACCCAATCCTGAATTAAGTATTAAAGCTTTCATTTAGTCACACTCCATAAGATAAGCCATAAACGCGGTCTTATTTTCTATTGGCGTTGTGGTTGGTCGTCCAAGATCATCCCTTGAACCTATAGCCGATTTTACTTCGATAAAAATTGGTCCCTGTTTCCCTTCTATTCCGGATAAAATAAGATCCAACTCATTGAGATTTGTTGCGTGATATGAAGCCTTATATCGACAACCTAGTGCTATCTGCCCAAGATTAATTTTATCAGCTACAGTAGGCTGTCCACCTACTGACTCATGAGCACCGTTGTTTATAATCACATGAATATAATTATTGGGTGATTTTGATCCTATAACGGCCATAGCACCCATATGCATTAGGGCAGCACCATCGCCATCGATACACCACACTCTTGTATTCGGCTTGTTAAGAGCAATACCAAGAGCAATTGAAGAACTATGCCCCATGGAACCAACTGTAAGAAAATCATATTTATGCGGCTGACCGTTCTGTTCTCTTATTTCAAATAATTCACGCGATGTCTTGCCCGTGGTTGATACGATAATATCTTCCCCGGACACCGCAGTAATGCGGCGAAGAATTTCCTCACGAAACATTTTGTTATCGTTCTCATAAATCACTTTTTCATTGTAAGATAATGCACCTTCACGTACTATGAAAGCTACACTCTTACCAGCTTGTAATATAGGCTTAAATTTTTTAATTTTGGATTCGAGTTCTTCTTCTTTAGTTTCCTTACCAACTATCATAGTTTCGATATCCATATCTTCTAGAAGTTTTACTGTTACCTTTCCCTGGTAGATATGCTGGGGCTCGTCCTTTGTGCCTGGTTCGCCACGCCAGCCTACAATAAAGATACAAGGAATGCCGTAGACTTTATCGTTAAGCAAGGAGGCGACTGGATTGATGATATTTCCGATACCGCTGTTCTGTAAGTAAACTACAGGTATTTACCCGTTGATAAGTAGTACCCAGCAGCAAGGGCAGTACAGTTTCCTTCGTTGGCTGCAATAATATGCTTATTTGTAATGCCGTAAGTTTTTATCAGGTAGTTGCATAAAGGCTTTAGTTGAGAGTCGGGGACACCTACGAAAAAAGCTACTTCCGCTTGATATAAGATATTAATAAATGATTTAATTTCCATATATGTCGTTATTCCTTTCTAAGATATCACAATGTAAAAATAAAGTATTAAGAGTATCGCATTTATCTTTTTTCTTTTATTAAAGCTATTCTTCTCTGAATTTTATGGTATGGGATAGATAGTTTTTGCTTCCATCTTGATAAGACTTCTTCTTTCCAAGTTCCAACTCGCCAAATCTCATCTTTAATTCTTTTTAACTGAATATATACACTATCAACCTGATTCCATCTTGGATAAAAATAAATATCACATTTATGATAAGATACACGTCTATCGGTATCAAAATGATTTTTACTAATTAAGTTTACAGTTTCATTCGGATCATATACCAAATCATACAACTCTTCTGTTTGCGAAGCTTTGTTATATATATACTTGAAATCATCTTTGATAATGGCAAGCTTTCTGTTCGGTTGTGCATAATACGCACAATCGGATATAACATATTCATCCTTTGGAACAACTCTATTTATCATAATATCACGCAAACGGCAATTAGAAGTGGGAAATTCCACATTTTTTACATTTTCAAGTTTCGGCGTGATCAACGGTATGCGGATTGCTGATTCATATACATCAAAACCATAGCCGAATTTACCCCTAATACCATTCATATTTCCATGATCAGCTGTGATGAAAATATTTTCATCTCCAAATTTATGGCGCAAGTGTTCAACAATATCGTCAAACAAATCCATATCATCTCCATATGATGTCCTTCCCAATAAAACGTGTGGTAAGTGAATCCATAAAAATACTTTCCCGTTTCGATTTGCAACTTCATCAATTGTGGTTAAAATGCTATCAACAGTTTTTCTTGCGGTTTCATCATTCCGTACAATGTTAGCGTCATGGTTAAAATGGGGGCCTACAACTTGGTTTAAATCAAGATTGTGAAAAATTGTTTTATCGCTACCATAACAATTGGAAAAAGGCAAAGCAACCGTCAAATAGTTTTTACTCCAAACAACATGGTTTTCATACCCTTGCTTTTCAAGTTCATCAAAAAGCGTCTCTGTATCACTCAAATCATCAACATGAATATAATTTCTTCTATCTAACTGATATGGATATTTTTTAGTAAACATTGAAGTAAAAGCCATTGCAGTAGATGGTGCAGCGGTATAATGTCTATAAAATACTGTCCCTTTAGCTGCAAGTTCATCAATATTTGGTGTTTTCCAAAACTTATTACCATATGTAGGCAAATATCCAGGCATTAAAATGTCCTTGGATAGTAAAACAATTGAATCATTCATGTTTTTTTCTCCCCAAATTATTTTCTCATCTTTAAAATTTTTGCTGGATTCCCTCCTACAACGGCATAATCCGGCACATCTTTAGTTACAACAGCAGATGCACCAATGATACAACCATTTCCAATTGTAACCCCTGGCAGAATTGTGACCCGGCTACCTATCCATACATCGCTGCCAATAGTCACAGGCTCTATTTCTTTATAGCCCTGTTCTCTCATAGGAATATTAACATTTTCGAAATTGTGATTTCGTGTATATATAATACATTCCGGCCCCATCATAACATCATTACCTATGGCAACCCCTTTGGAAATAACACAATTAACTCCTATTCCAGAATTGTCACCAATACATAAATCCATAGCAAAATCCGCACCCCGTTGAATATTGATGTTGTTGCCGGCGTATTTTATCATACCACGTGCTATCCCTCCCCTTATTTTCTTTGCTCCGAGACTTATTCTGGAGTTTGATTTTGGAAGGTATTTTGCAAAACTAACATAAAGGACTTTACAAATTATCTGTTTTACATTATACATATAGGCCATCCTTGCTTTGTTATTTATGGGAGTATTGCTTTAAAACGGGAAGAAAATAGCTAAATAAATATTTTATTTCTTTTAGATATATTAATACCAGAACAACGAATAGTGAAATGAAGATCAAATACTTTATTGCATAGTCAAACAAAACGTAATTAATTACTGCAGTGATCATTGCAACAGACATTACGCTTACTACTTTAAAATAGTTATCTGAACATTTATATAAATGTTCACCAAAGATAGATTTTATGATTAACATACATATGCTTGATACGGCAGAGGCAATAGCCGCTCCAGTAATACCTATCCTAGGAAGTAATATAAAACAAAGTGCAATATTTACAATAACGTTTACGATATATACAGGAATATTTAAATACGTCTTTTTAGCAATTGTGATACCAAGGCCTAGTGTTTCAGCTATCGTGTAGCAAATCGGTGAAATGAGCAAAAACGGTAACAATATTTTGCTATCCCAATATTGTTTACCAACTAATATATGATAAATAAGGTCTTGGCTTATTACTATTATCAATGCCAAAGCCACCATACTAAATGAAATAATATGATGAACTTTTACTATCTTATTTTGGCCATTCTTATAATTTTCAAAGACAAATGGTGGCCAATACGCACCAAATCCCGATTGCAGAATGCTTAAGATGCCGGCGATACTAACCGCATTAGAATAAATTCCAATTGCAGAATAATCGACATATCTTTTTAACATTAATAGTGCGATAGAATTATTTAGCATAATCAATAAAGTAGCAGGAAAAATAGGAATAGCATATTTAAACAATTCTGATAAACACGCTTTACTATAATCTGTTTTTAAGGACAATTCTTTTTTAGCACCATACATTAAAAATACGATTGCTGCAGAAAATATCAGTATGGTTTTAAACAGAATTGCATTCTGCGCAAACGGTGACCATAAAGCCACTACAACAAAAGATACCTTGCCAATTAAAGTTATAGTTATAGATTGCACGCTATACAACAATACATTGTTTCGCATGCGTGCCGAAAGATTCATATATCGTAATAATACTTCAGAAAATATTGAAAGTATCAAACATATTGGGACTACAATACTCACATATCCTAGTATTTCGTTTGAAACATAATCTCTACAGATGATAACAGCAATGCCAATTATGGCACAAATAATTAATGATAGAGAAATACACACTGTCAGCAAGCTTTTATAGTCATTTTTACCGCATGGTTCGTGATAAAATCTTGTAAAAGCTTGATCAATTCCCAAATATGCAAAAGATAATAAAATATTAGTGTAAGTAATAAATAAATAGATTTTCCCAAGTTCATCCGGCAGAAAAATCCTTGTGATAATGGGTATGGCGATAAAACTTATAGCCGAATTCACCCAGGCCGCAAGAGAAAACCCAATTAAACGTTTTAAAAAAGTGCTACTATCTGTAGTTCTATTTTGTTCATCGGACATTATTTCCTCCTTAAAATTTGTTATTCTGCGTATAGTGTATAGCCTTCAAAAGTACTTTATTGATTTGTTCACTAACGCTGTCCGAAGAATAAAATTGAATGCATCGTTTTGAAATATATTCAGTATTAAATTGCCCATAATTCGAATAAACGTGCTGTATTGCTTCAGCAAATCCATTGACGTCATTAATTTCTGTCAATATACCAAAAGCATCCTCCCAACATTCTTCAATCCCGCCATTTTTTGCAGAAATGATCGGACGACCAACCGCCATTGCTTCGCGGTAAACAATTCCAAATGTTTCATAAATACTTGGCATTGCAAAGCAGTGACATGATTTATATTGTTCGAGCATCTCTTCTCTACAAAGACGACCTAGCAGCTTTATTTGATGCTGTCGTTTTTCTTTTCGGATTATTTGATCTAATTTTTCATATTCTTTTCCCGCACCTGCAATACATAAAGCAACGTTTTCACCAGAAGTAAAAGCTTTGCAAAAAGCTTCAATTAGCAAATCAAACCGTTTATTTCTAATCAAATTACCTGCAGAAAAGAATTTGAATACATTTTTTCCAGGCGGGGGATAATATAAAAACCGATCATCAATCAAATTGGGAATAACTCTGATGCTTTTATTGGTTTTGGTATGTCTTTGAACCGCTAACCTTAGTATTTCAGAAACACATATAAATTCGTTTGCATTTTCTACTGTCAAACGAAGAATTTTATTTATATAAGGATGCAGCTCCTTTTGCAGAAGGATACTATAATGTTCATCAACAACATAAGGAATCTTTTTTTTCTTTGAAAGCCTATAAGCAATATAACCAGACGGAAATGTAAAATGTGCATACAAAATATCAGGCTTTCCGTTTTCTTTCTCAGCTAAATTATATAAACTTTTAATTTTTTTGTAATATGAATAAACCGCTAGTCGAGGCAATCGATCTTTAAATAAACCTCTCACATGTAATGAGTAGATTATAGAAAAATTATTTTGCGTCTTTTGAATAGTAGAGCAGCTTGAATTATGCCAGTTTTTGTAATTATATGTCGTTGAATCCAACACAACAATTTTATGACCAATTTTTGCAAGGGCCTTGCATTGTTCAAGAACAAATATATTGGATTGGGTATTAATCCCATTCGGGTAACTTGAAGGTATAACAAAAATCAGCAAGGTGTCATATTCTCCTTTGCTAACGATACTTTTGATAAATATGTTGTAGCTGGGATTATAAAAAATAGAGCTATATTGGATTGAGCTGTAAGAAAAGGATTAAAAAATCCTAAAAAAACAACAACAAAAATAAATGCTGAACTAATTGCTTGTATGTTATTTCTCCGTTCATTCTTAATAATAAAAGCAAATATTAGAAGATAAGGAATTCCCCCAATTAAACCGTATTTTGCCAGGGAGTCTGTCCATTCGCTATGATTACCAACTCCATTAACTGCTGAATACTCTGAGATATAGCCATACTTGTAGCCAACTCCAATAATTGGATTCTCCAAAAAAGTAGTGGCTGATTTTTTAATTAACTCCATCCTTATGTTAAAGTCAGCTGATTCACCGTTATTAATATTATTATTAGCAAGAGTAGCACCTACTTCATAAAGCCTTATCGAAAAAGTATCTCTTTTGTCATCCGTCTGTCTCATGATGTATGTCCCAATACTCTCCGTGTTAATGATTAGAACAATAAACATGATACACATTAACAAAAACCAAACTATTGATTTTAATGTAATCCTCTTATTACTGCCTTTCTTAAGTAAATGAAATGTCACACATAAAGCAATTCCAAAGATCATACCAAGAAGAGTAACTGTTGACTTCGTTTCAATAACAGTTGCAAAAAGCAGAGCGATAGCAATTACTGCATATAATTTATACTTAGGCCTTCGAAATCGTTTGTTGATAAAACAATCTAATAAATAAATACACAGGAATGCTGAACCATATGCTAAGCCATACCCTCCACCAATTGCAATACTATCAAAAGCATTTCTATCAGAAGCAAGTATTCGCGCCGCGCTTTCGTTTTGTTGATAGAACATTAATGCACGAATAGCAAATATCACCCAAAAAACAATAGTCACTGTCAATATGAACTTCAAAAGCTTTTTATCTTTCAATTTTGAATAATATAAATAAATTATAAAAGGTGAAAATAGAATCAAACTATGACCTACATATTTTATTGTATTCGTGACCCCAGAAGAGATTAAGCAAATTATAAAATAAAATATAATAAAGCCCATAAAAGCCAATGATATTTTATTTCTAAATATTTTTATAAAATTTGACGGCGCGCTTAGAAAGGCTGATATATACCACAGGAATAAAATACTTAGCAAAATATAGTTAGCACTCTTAGCTGTGTATCCACTAATAGCAAAAGTAATCAAAACAACGGCCAAGAATACTGATAAATAATATTTCTTATTTGTTTCCCTACTTCTCCTTATGTATAATGAGTTAGTTTGTATTTCTTGCATATATCTCATTTCCTACTATCAATATTTTCAAAATATTCAAACAGCAATTTCATTTGACCCTCCCAAGTCATGTTTTCAATACAATCTTTTCTAATTTGCTCAGCTAATCCTTGCACATTTTTCATTGATTTTGCGAATTCGACAACTGAAAAAATATCAAGAGGTTGTTCATCTTCCGAGACTTTCATGCAATAAACCCATTCAGGGTTAATGGCATAATCATGTGTTGAATATATAAACGGTATACCTCGTGCCATATATTCACGCACTTTAAGTTCTGAAATAGTCTTCATATTTTTTCTATGAACTCCAAGACATGCAATAGCAACATCGCAACGATCGAAAAGATTTGCAAGTTCTTCTCCAAACATTGATCCTTCAAGCACAACGTTTTCATGTAAATTATACTTATCGACTAAAGATTTGTATTCATCGAGGGTTCCATCTCCATCTGGTCCTACTAAATGAAAAATCACTTTCTCTGCTTTACCTTTATCGTTATAAATATGCAGTCCTTCAATAACTCTATCATATCCATGCCACCGTGCCATTTTTGCAACAGCAATTATATGAATACTATCTGTGTCTGATGACGAATTTCTTATTCTAGTTTCTTCAATATCTACTCCATTTTCAATATTAATTGCGGGTCTTCCAAGGTATTTTGAGTCTTTTTCTCCCATAAGAGCATATAAATCAACGTATTCGGCATTATGTTCTTCATTGTACTCCATAATTTTATAAATGGGTTTTCTCCATATGCGTTTATCTGATTTATACTCCTTTTTACAAGGATGTGTAGGAACCTCAACTATAACTTTCAATCCAGAATGTTTTAACTTTGCAAGGGCTTTTCCATACGCTCCAATCTGAATTGTAGAACGAAAGTAGCAATAGTCAAAACGATATCCCAAATCAATAATCTTAATGAGTGAATTATAAAAGTTTTGATATTTATAAACTCGTCCAAGTACTGGAATTTTAGCACACGTAATTCTTCCAACTTCAATCATATTCTTTGTATTACATAGATATATAACATTATTTCTTATTCCTGTATACCACACATCATATCCCATATTTTGAAGAGCATTGTTTATTCCAGGGTACTTTTTTTCAAGTTTATCATCAAGATCTCGCAAAGTTGCAACAAGAACCTTAATCATTTTGTTTCTCCTATATATTTCTTCTAAAATAATTAACTGAAAACAACATCAATACAAGCAAACGCGTCATTTTGTACTTACACAAACCGAAGAAAACCTTCCAATGAAATGGAAAATATATAAATTTTAATTGTTTGTATGCAATCTGATATCGTTCTGTTTTTAGTATTTGTTTAAGCCTTTTCGCCTTTTGAAACAAGGCTTTATCTTTTGAGAATATTTCATTTAGGCCTAGCCCAATCATGCTTATAGCAATACGATTGCTGAGTGCCTCATAATAGATCTGTTCATCGCAATATTCATTAATGAATTGATCCATCATATCAAATAAGTTTTGCCATTTTTCAAATAGATCCGATTTATGTGTAGATGTTAATGAACAGTCATTTGTTTTTCGATAGTGATATAAAGGTATATCAATGTATACAAATTTATTGCAATATTGGTATGCATACATTTGATATAAAGCATCCTCTGCAGTTCCAATTAATTTCAAATCAACAAATTCTACTGCTTCAATAAGTTCCTTTTTGAAAATTTGCATACAAACAGAAACAATTAAATCACCATCTTCTGGTCTTGCTAATTCTTCTTCAACTAAACCGAATAGTCTTCTGTGGAATTTATATTTTATTTCATTTTTATCGAACACTATATAATTTTGGGTGAAAATGTGATTGATTACTGACTTCTTTCCAAATTCTTTTGTATAGGAACACATGACGCAGTCAGCATTTTCTGTTAAGGCAGCATTATATAACTCTTCGCAAATTTCCACATCAACCCAATCGTCGCTATCAACAAACATAATATATTCACCGGTTGCAACTTTCAAACCTTTGTTTCTTGCACCAGATACACCGGTATTTTCCTGATTGATAACCTTCACTCTGGAATCCTTTTGATTAGCATACTCCTTCAATATCTCTGATGAACGATCACGACTTCCATCGTTAACACAAATGATTTCAATATCCTTTAATGTTTGGGTCACAAGAGTATCTAAACACTGTCTAAGATATAATTCTACATTATATACAGGAACTATTATGCTGATTTTAGGTGTAGCCATGTTCAAATCACCTTTTGATATATATTCATTGTTTCCTTCTTTACTATCTCACAATTGAATTGCTCGACATTTTCCAAATTTATTTTTTTCATCTGTTCAATATCAATATTTTCTACCATTTTTTTAATCGCTGTTTTAATACCGTCTATATCCTTAGGCTCATACAAAAAGCCACCTTTGCCATCCTCAATTAAATCAACATTTCCTCTAATCCTAGAGCAAACGACAGGCAACCCAGCGGCCATAGCTTCGATAACAGAGACAGGTAGTCCCTCGTGATACGAAGGAAATGCAAATAAATCGGCTATATGTAAAACCTCAGGAATATCTCTACGGTATCCCGCCAAAATCACTCTGTTGGATAAATCGCAAGAAGCACATAGCTCCTTAAGATAACTTTCCAAGTGCCCCTCTCCGCAAATTAAATAGTATAAATTTGTTTTATCAATTTTAGCCAATGCTTTTATGATAGCTTCGTGGTTTTTGTTTTCATTTAATTCGCCAATTGACAGCACTAAAAATGCATCGTTTGGTATACCTATCTCTTCCCTCTTAGCTTCTTTGTCTACCAGGATTTTCCGAATGGCATCCACATCCAGTCCTATACCGTGTATATATTGGGCAGAAGTTTTATTCCAACCATTCAGAATTTCAAGTTCTTCTTGATTCATTGCTAAGACGTAGCTCATTTTTTTACAAATCCATCTTTCAATGGGATAATACAGCACCCAAGTTTTGATTGAACTACCTTTATAAAACGACATTCCATGTGGTGTATACACATATTTGGTATTGATATTTCTTGGCATTGCTAGTCTTGTTATTAAACCGCCTGTTTCGGTATGTACATGAATCATATCAAATTGCTCTTTTTTGAATAGATTTCGGCACTGCTTAACTATAGATAAGTTTTTCATTAATGAGCTTCGTTGAAATGGTATCTGATGTACTATAATGCCCTGAGACTCAATGTTTTTTTTATATAATAAGTTGTGATTTACAGCTTCACTAGTACCACATTCAAAATTTGCAGCAATATGTATTTCGCAATGTAAATGATTCAGGACTTCAATATTTATTTTGTTAAATCGTTCATGCACCGACGACATAGGAGCAAGTAGTAATACCTTTTTCATGCTACTCCCCATCTAAAAAATCATTCATTTTATTGGAAGTAAATTTTAACTCTTCCTTACCATATCTCTGATCAATAGTTATAGGAATAATATACCTAGATAACCAGTATTCGATAGAATCTTTCTCTACCTCATTGAGCAAATAACTCCACCAATGGCCTTGAAAAATCTTGTTTTCTAACATCTTTGGCAAGACACCATCATTCTCTACCACCAAAGGATATACCATTGGAACACAATCATCATTGTAATGCATCCGTGCGTCCAGCTTATTTATTCCATCGAATAGATGACAAGCTATTTCAAAATTTTCTCTACGTTTGTTCACGATAAAATCGTAATTTGTTCCGTCTAAGATAGAATGTGTCAATTTTGACATCTTTTTAATATCGGCAGTATCTATGCGATGCTCATTCAACATTCTAGCCTCATAGGTTTTCCCCTCGCAGCCATATTCAATTCTCTGCAAAAGGAATTGACAGGTGTCAGATGAAAAATCCTGTTCATACTCATCCATGTAGCTATCTGCATTACGTCCAATAACATAGGCCCCGTCTGGCACACCGATGAACTTTCTTGCGGAATATACATTCAGACATCTATCAATGGGCTTGCAAAAAAAAGCTTGAGAATTATCGATTATGACATTATTAAAACTATGCGACAAAGTTTCTAGTCGTTGTTGACTCATAATGCCGTAATAATTAACAATAACAATGGCAGCATCAGCAGGAATTGTTTCTATTAAAGGTTTAAACTCTTCATTAATCGAGTAATACCGAACCTGCAAATGCTTTTTTATAAGAAAATCTCTGACTGTATCGCATTGATAGTACGGCAAATATACAGTGCCACTCCCAAGCACTCGGGCTGCATGATAAATGCCGGCCCTGCCGCTATTTAAACGTGCTACATGATTGCCAGAATAATATTCTCTGCCTTTTCCAAATTCGATTTCAATAAAACTGCCAATCTCCATTTAACTCCCTCTCAAAGCCTCATCAATGTGGTTCCAATCAAATCCATAGTTGAATAGATAATCAAGAATGGATAGGTTAGGTATAAACTCCTTCCAAAGTTGCTTGTATTCAAAAGGATGATAACTTATATATTGTAGAATTACTCCCCTATTCGAAAAATGTTCATCTACTTGATAAGCACGTGCGCCATTTCCTGATAAGTATGTTGTGCCATCGACAGCCAAACAAATATCAATTACCCGCTCTTCTTTTGCGGTATATATATCCATTTCGGATGTGCGAAAAAATTGAGGCTTCAAACTAAAGCCATCACAGATAAAGCGATTGATTGCAATGTTCATGGAAGCAAGGCTATCATATTCTTCCATAACCATTTCTTTGAACTGTGGAAAAACATCTTTAAAGCATTTTGCTCGACTGTAATTCATTTCTATTGTTTTCAAATGTTTTTCGCGCCACTTTAGCTCGTTTTTAGTCCTTACTTGGTTGATGCTATCTCCGAAGCGGTATTCTACAGGTATTTTCAATCGGCATTCACCTTGTGGAGTTTTAATCTTATTCCAATGATGCATGTTATCATTAGAGAATTGTGCATCATCCAAAAAAACGTAGATATCAGATTGGGCGATTTTATAGAAATAACCGATGTACGGTATGTAATCCGGTTGATGTATCGATACAATCATATGTGCTTCTCCTATTTGTTCTTGATGTCAACTTCCCGTGTTGCTGCAATTTCCAGCTCGCCCATATTACCTGCAAAACGCGCAGGGCGATAGTCCTCTCCAGGACGTTTTGCAAAAATAACTACATATATTGTTTTGAAAAATATCTTGATGTCCAATCCCAGAGACCAATTGTCAACATAGTAGAGATCATAACGGAATTTATCTTCCCAGGTGGGCGTTTCCCACTCGTTTACCGCTTCCCACCCCGTAATGCCGGGCATAACATCCTGCCGTCTTTTTTGCTCATTATTGAATTTTTCCACGTCTGATGGCAATACGGGGCGAGGGCCAATCAGAGAAATTTCCCCCTTTAATACATTGATCATTTGCGGAATTTCATCAATGTTGGTTTTCCGGATCAGTTTACCCCACGTTTTTAATCGCAGTTCATCCGGCAATAAATCCCCATTTTCGTCGACTTCATTTGTCATACTCCGTAATTTGTATATAGTAAATAATTTGCACTTATATCCCGGTCTAACCTGCTTAAAAAATACTGAACTTTCTGGAGAGTTTATCTTTACAACTAACATAGCAATTAGCAAAAAAGGTGAGGCACATATTAGCAACAATATCGAAAAACATATATCAAATAATCGCTTTATTAAACGTTGTACTTTTTTATCTTTCATAATTATCCCGTATATCCATTAAAGTTTTCTCCTAAAAACACATTGAAAAGCTTCTGCATAAACCATTCCTGCTTGCCCTCCACGATACGCCGCCAGACCTTTGATAGCTTCATTGCTCCGAGGATGAGGATAATCTCTCATAACACCTCGATACTGCGATAAAGCTTCGATTTTCTTGTCAATACCCTCTTCGCCTACCTCAATGAAAGTATTTGGGGCAAACTTTTGCATGGATTCATTTAAAGCCCATTCTGTAGCAGATGGTACTTCCATGAATAATAGCTCCTTAAGCGGTGCTACGTCATTTCTTCGTTGATATAATCTCACAGCAGCTTGGCAAGCAAGAGATGTATGTAAATGGTCATTATTCAAATCTGCAGGATGGTGTGTAAAAACTATATCTGCTTCTGTTTCAATGATTGCCTTCTCTATAAACTGAACGAGTTTCAAATGTGGTACTGTATTAAACTCAATATTGGGGAAATCGCCTTTAATAACTTTGTTAACCCCCAAAATGTTCTTTGAGTTATTTAAATCTTCATTTAGCTCTTCTGATCTAGGTCGATTTTCCCTTGCGGTAGCTTCCCCAGACATAATACACACATACAATTCATGCCCTGCTTGTGTAAGCTTGTACATCGTAGCCCCTGCGCCCAGAACCTCATCGTCTGGATGAGCAACAACTATTAAATATGACATTCCTTTCACCCGCTTACTACAACTTAATCTTTACACACCTAAATAAAATGAGAAACTATTTGCTTCAAGGAAATTCACCTGTAAAGTTTACCTCATGATTTCATTTACGGTCGAACTTAACTCTGGAGATATAAAAGGAGCAGTCAAAGTTGCACGCTTTTTCAAAATCATCCATGCACCTTTTCAACTTTTCACTTCTTGCTCTCACAAAATCAAAATCTACGAAGCCCGCCAAAACCCACAAATACTGGCTTTCAGAGCTTATCCATTAGCTATCTCCACCGCTAAATTTTAGAAAAATACATAAAAGTTTGCGATTTCTTAATTACATAATTACAAAATCCCTGAAACCCTTGACATTACTAGCTTTTAGGCTGTAATTATCTTTTCGAGTTAATTACAAATCGGGT
>JAQVYH010000042.1 GCA_029004515.1 Eubacteriales bacterium
GTAGTAGCGGTGATGATATCTATATTCCGGGGGCTTCGAAATGGAGAATTGATAGATACACTAATGATACATTTTAGGAGGTGCCGCAATGAAGCTTTTAAATAAAAAAGGGATGACCTTAGTGGAGGTAATTGTTGCGGTTGCTCTGCTTAGCATAGTATCGGTTGTCGTGTTTGAAAGTACTATGTTTATTTTGAAAATGTACGCGGATGGTAACATAATTTATAAATCGAACAATCAAATGTCAACCAAACTTGAAAACGGTCAAACGACCTCAGGAGATGGAGACCTTACTTTTGAGGTGGGTTCCACCGTTGTCTCGGTGGATGGAAAGTATTATACCCAAACAGAAGATAGCGAGGGAATAAGAATGTCCATAACTGAATTCAAGCCATATTAAGGATGTGGTGAATTGAAACGATTAGGCAATAGAGGATTTACCTTGGCAGAGGTGATTGTGACAGTAGTAATTTCTTCCATGGTCATGCTTGCCCTGTTTTCGTTTACCACTATTATTAGTAGGGTGTATACTGAGAGCAAAATTAAAAACGAACAACAACTTATCATAAGCAATGTAAAATATTATCTTAAAGGCCAGTTGACCCTTGCAGTTGACATTAAATCGACCGGTGATGCGACCTATGATAAGATAGAATTTAAAAACAATGTTATATTAAAAAATGATGCTAACGTTTTTAGCGATAGCGTATATGGTGACCAAGCCATTACTGCGACGGTAAAAGGGTTTGGTTCGCTCCTAAATTTTGTTATTACGGTCGAAGATGCAACTGGCAAAGCGACCAGTCAGGAATTTACGCTCAAAATGCGAAACAAAATCAATATTGATATTCCAGATCAAACCACGATACTATATTATAAACAGTAGTGAAGCGACTACTTGTAATATAGTTAGACAAAACTTTAAAAGAACATTATTAATTAGTTAAGTTCTGCATAAGTACATCAAGCATTTTGGTAAGTAAATAGCCATTCCAAATTGGGAATGGTTATTTTTATTTTGACTTAAAAGGTTGACTACTTTTTGACTACCAAAATATTGATTTTACTTGATGTTTTTTGACGGATATTGATAATAAAAATAAAAGAAAAAAGACCCGAAACCCTAGGTTTCAAGCCTTTTCTAAGTGGTACACCATCAGGGACACAGATGCTACGCATCTTGACTGCTTGTCCACCCAAACGCTAACGCGTTTCGGTACCGGACTGCGCACCTTTTTGCTAAAAACAGTTTACAAAACTGTTTTCTTAACGCAAAAACCCTCTCAGTGTTCGAGTCCCTTTGATTAATAAAAAATAATAGAGTATATCGAAAAGATATACTCTATTATTTGGTACACCATCAGGGACTCGAACCCTGGACACCCTGATTAAGAGATGTTGTCTGCCTGTTTTTTGTAGGAACTAATTGAGCTTTTCTCAGGTTGTATAAGCATTTTAAGTAATGCATTTTTATATCGTTTGTTATGTTTTTTCGCAATTTAGCTGTCAGTTTAGCTGTCAGTTTAGCTGTCAAAATTATGGGGTCAAAGATTGTTTAATATGGTAAATTAAGGAGAAAAAAACTGCGTGTAATTGAGCTTATATGATTATAGAGTTTGATTCTCTCGCACTTGAGAATAACCTGCTTTTATCAAAGCGTTCCTGTATATTATTCCAATAAATTAAAAATATTGTTCCGAAAGGATTGATATTGTTCCGATAATGGAGTATAATACTATTAGATTGGAGTGATTTTATGTTTATCACAGTGAAAGAAGCCGCAGAAAAATGGGGTATTTCTGACAGAAGAATCAGAATTTTGTGTGCTGAGGGTAAAATCCCCGGTGCATATCAGGAGGGACGAGGCTGGAAAATTCCCACTGATGCAAAAAAGCCTATTGATGGAAGAATTAAAAAGACCGAAAACTTAATTAAACTTATAGATCAAAAGAAAAAAGAGCTTGACTCACGCAGACCGTTGACCGAGGGAGAAGTGCAGCGGCTCACTGAACAATTTATTGTCGAATACACCTACAATTCCAATGCTATTGAGGGAAATACCCTTACACTCAGAGAAACTGATATGGTGCTTAAAGGTCTTACAATAGACCAAAAACCACTTAAATATCATTTGGAGGCAGTCGGTCACAAGGAAGCCTTTGAGTTTGTCAGTGAGCTTGTAAAGGGAAATAAAGAAATCACAGAAGGCCTTATAAAGCAAATTCACTATCTCATTTTAGCAGATAAAAAGGATGACCGAGGTGTTTACAGGCGTGTTCCAGTCAGAATTATGGGTGCAAAGCATGAACCAGTTCAACCTTATATGATTGAGCCGAGTATGGAAAAATTGCTTGATTGGTACAAAAACTGTAATGACAACATCGTAACAAAACTGGCTCGCTTTCACATTGAATTTGAAGCTGTGCATCCCTTTATTGACGGAAACGGAAGATGTGGCAGGCTACTTGTAAATCTTGAGCTTATGAAGGTAGGTTATCCGCCCATTGACATAAAATTTACCGACAGGGTTGCATACTACAAAGCCTTTGATGAATATCACGAAAAAAAGAACTTAGCACCTATGGAAACACTTTTTGCTCGGTATATAATCGACTGCCTTGATAATTATCTAGGTATTTTAGATTAAAATCGTATCGAATTATTACAGAATACCATACCAGTATATTTCAAGCTATCACATATTTTCTCACAAACCTTCGTTTTTGACAAAAAATAAAAATGTGTCAATACTTATAAAACAAATGCGTTTTGGCAAAGAAATATTAGCCGAAACGCATTTTATAATCAAAATATCAAAACTTAACCCTTTTTGATGTATCGATACAGCGTACTTGTACTTACACCTGTTAAATCCGCAATTTCACTGAGTGAATATTGCTTTGTATTATATAGAGCGACTGCTTTTTCAACAGTAGCTATATCCTTTTTAGGCCTTCCACCCAAACGTCCTCTTGCTCTTGCTGCATTTAAACCTTCTTTTGTTCGTTCCGCAAGAACATCTCTTTCAAACTGGCTTAAAGATGATATTATAGAATACAGCAAACGTCCTGTTGCAGAATGTGTGTCAATAGTTTCCTTTAAACTAACAAGCCGAACTTGTTTGCCGTTAAAAGTCTCCATTAACTCCGAGAGATTTTTAACACTCCTCCCTAAACGGGAAAGACTTTCTATCACTATCGTGTCTCCTTCATTTACATCAGAAAGCAATCTGTCAAGCTCGGGTCGGTTCTTTTTCGTTCCAGACATCTTTTCACAATATAAAGTATCTATCCCATATTTTTTCAATGCATCAATCTGTCTATCAAGTTTTTGATCTGCTGTAGATACTCGTGCATAACCATATATCAATATGTTTCACCTCCAATAATATAAAGAGTCCTTATAGGTCCCAGCATTTCAAGATATACCCCTAAAATGAAGCGTAACCCTTAAGGATGATTTTATTTCAAATTAAGCTTCACTAAAAAATAGCCATAAAAAATGAAACGTCCCATTAGACCAGAATCAGTTCTAATGGGAAGCTTTTACTGTGCATTGCTATGGTATACTCAAATGGGACTAATGTCTCTCCTCTATATGAGTTAATATTAATACTTATCTGTTGAGGGATATCGCTTTAACTTTTGGTGCAACCTTTGTGGACATCCAATCGGCTCTATTGATACTATTTTTGCATGTCCCTAAAGGGGTCACCTTAAACTACAAGTAATAATATCTCACAAACGAAACACTTTCAATCACTTTAGGAGCTTGATAACATTGATTTGTGACCAATCAACAAATATATAGCTCAATGCCCCAAGTGCAATAATTAATAAGGTTACCCAGTACTCTTTAACGAAGTTCTTCATTTTACTTGCCTCCTATAGCGATATACCTATCATAAATAGGCTTGGTGCAGTTAACAAGACCGCTTATATATTCTCTTAATGTTTCGTTATGTGTAACATTTCCGTTAACGACATCAACAAATAATCCCCTATGCAGGATATCGAATTCTGCAAAATCTTGTGAATTTACCCATTCATTATCATTTTTAATGAGGTAATCAAACATTATTCCTGCTTTAATATAAACTCCACAATATTTTGCAATCAGTCGTTCATTTTCAGTATATAATTCATCCTCGCTGATCTGAATTAATTGATTTATATACTGAACAGACCCCTGGGTATTTCCTTTTTCAAATTCATCTTGTGATTCCCTTACAATACTTTGAATTTCTCCTATTGAAGATGACGTAGTGGATTCATCATATATTCCACATGCAGAAAAAATGCATAGGCAGCATATAATGGTCATCGTTGTATATAATACTTTTTTCATAAAATTCTCCATTCTGCCGCTGAGTGCTGGCACAAAATAATTTTTATTGCTTTGTTACTGCACACTATGTATGGTAATCATATTTACGCACAGTCTCTTTTCCGTGCATATTCTCCGTATTTATACCATGTTTTTCATAGTGTTTTCACTTATTTTACGTAGTCGTTCACTTTGGCAAGAAAGGCTTCTGATATTCGCAAAGCTTCATCAAGTGGCGTGAAATCCTTTTGCGTAGTAATCCCGATTATACTAGTTTGCAAATATGATATTTCGGGAAAATCAAAAGCACTTACACCGTTATCATACATACTTAGTTTTGCAATTCCTGTACAGAAATTTAAAGCCAGTTTTGCAGTTTTTTGTTCCTCAGCAGTTATTGTAGTATCATTTACAATGGTATCAAGTTTATTTAAGCCATCCCTTATCTTCGAAGAATCTGCACTGGCCACTATTGTATTGTATAACTCTTCAATTTGTTCTAATGGGGGCTTTTGCACATCTTGAGACACTGTCTTTTCAGAAGCACACCCTGAAAAAAGAATGACTACCAGAATCAAGCTACTTACAATAAATTTTCTGTTCACCAATATCCCTCCTAAATCCTCATAGTAATTTTCAATAGCAACATCCATATTGCACCGCTCACAAGTATTATGTATGCAATCTTATTTTTACTACTATAGGCTAAAAAATCAACATTTAATAGTTTCATGTACAAGCGATAGCAGAGATTAACAATTGCAATGCCAAGAATAATAGATAAAATCATAATAAATAAGATTACTGCGTCCATGTATACCCTCCTTTCGTAAGACAACAATAAGGTGTACCGTAGTGTGTTTGTTTTTATCAGCCTTTACCCCTTTATCATAATCTAAATGTACGTTTACAATTCTATCATATATCAACATTTGTTTACTGTCAATGGTTTTTGTAATATTCGTTTACTTTTCTCTTTTGGTAAACAAAATGTATTATACTTGTTCTAAAAGGAGGGTGCATATGACTACTGTTGGAGAGAGACTTATATATCTATTGGAAGAACAAGATATGAAGCAGACCGAACTTGCTGAAAGAGTCGGAATTTCAAAGCAAAGTCTATATAAATACCTGCATTGCAAATGTGAACCGCGTGCAGAAGTAATTGCAAAAATGGCTGATGCTTTGAATACCACAGCTGATTTTATAGTTGGCCTTACTAACGATCCAAAAGCAATAAGTCGAGATGAGACAGATGAACAGGTCGCAAGAAAAGAAACCGAGCTTCTGTCAAAGTTCCGTAGATTGTCTGTTGACGATCAGATTCGTATTGAAGAAAGAATGAATATCATGCTAGAACAATAAACGACGGTACCGAATGGTATCGTCGTTTTTAACCGCTATTATGTTTACTATTTGTATAAATCTCGACCATGATCTCTATTACAGCAATTATGAACATCTTAATGTATTTCATCTTGTCTACACCTCGCCCTCCATACAATATATGTATTCTTCAATTTCCTCCGGTGAAAAACCGCCGTCTAACAGCTCATCTATAGTGTTGGGTGAGTATCCCATATAAGAGGCCACGGATTTGAGGTCATCGACATATTCATTACCGCTGCTTTTACTGTAAAACCCAAAATCCCACCAATCTCTACTATAGTAGTTGCTATACTCAAAAGTCCTTCTTTCTAGCTTTCCATTCGAGTGTATTTTAAGTATATCACCCTCTGTAATTTCTATTTCTTCATATTCACTGGACTTAACAGCTGAGAATAGGGAAGAATCAATCAAAGCCTAAATAGTATCTCATCAGTGCTCGCGTAAACATATATTTTATGCTTCGGGAAATGTAGTATTGAGAGAGGGTTATCTCCCTTGACAAGATAAGTATTGTCTTTGTCATCTAAAATAGAAAAGCTGAAGCTGCCTTCAACATTTTCAGCCATGAATTTTATGCTATCAAAACTAAGTCTTCTTTTATGTTCTATCAACTGTACAGCTACATAGCTGTCTGTCTCGATTTTAGTTTTAGGAAGCTTATGTTTCTTGCGTAACAATGTGTCATTTGTTAATACTCCATTATGAGCTAATGCAAAACAGGCGTTACTACACCTACCATAGAATGGATGATTGTTGAAGTGTTTTTTCTCTGAGCCTTGAGTACTATGTCTAGTATGACCTATCAAAGAAGTAATGTCATCGGAATGTTTGAAATTCATTCTGTAAGCTGATTTGTTTTCCTTTATGATATTTATGCTTCCAGAGTTAGTATAAGCTATTCCCGTAGCATCTGTCCCCCTTATAGCAGATTGCTTTGCTAATGAATTGGTTAGCATTGCAAGATTCTTAACTATATTATCTCCATAATGTGTAAATCCATATAGCCCACACATTTTACATCTCCTCCGTTTCTTCAATGCATTCGTTTACATATAGCCTCTTTGATTTTAAGTAGTAGATTAGCTCAGGTTTCTCTTGTATACCTGCAACGAAATCAGCCCAGCTCATGCTTTCGATCTCCTTATCAGATAGGTTTATTGCAAGATTGCATATTTCATCCACAAGTTGTAAAGTGGCAACAAACGTCGAATATCTCAATGTTCCTCGAAATAGCCTAAACTCGATAGTGCTGTAATTGTCCAAATTGACCGCCACGTAGCGTCCTAAATGTTTTTCCTTGGCCTTCTTGTATGTTTCCTGCACCTCGGCTGCTATAGTGCAATAGCGTGCCGCCCACCTGTCTAGATTGTTTTGGGTTCTTCTGGAGACCTTTATAAGCTCATTCCAATGTTTTTCAACAAAGTGTACAATTCTTGCAATGGCAATATCCTGTTCATCCCTGTCTTTACCGAAAGCGGAGCGGGAACAATGCACGTGAAGCCCACATGTGTTTGTATTGTGAGATCTATACCCCATATTAATAGCCGCTTCTAATACATCAGCCCAATTGAATTCATTTAAGTGATAATCAATTGTAGCTGGCTCGGAAACTAACTCAAAGCCATTATCTATAGAGCCATCGTGTTTTGCATATAGCACGTTATCACGAGCATTGGCAATATGTAGCAACTGCTCTGCATGAGCATTATCTTCGCCTCCTTTATCGATTTCCAACTCAATCCCATAAAACAAATTACCCGAGCCATAAAATGTTGGCTCGGGTTTGTAGTTGTATGACTTTATACAACTCTCCTGTATTTTGTCATAGCAATCTCTGCAATACGGGTAATCACTGTCGTCGTCATAGCATGCATCATCGTTATGAATTAATGCATTGCAATTCTCACAGTGAGTGTAGGAGTACTCATAGCAATGACTACAAAGTGTTATATCAGAATTACCCTCCGAATTTTCATTCCATATCCTTGTACTACAACAATCACAGATAGTCGTCTGCTCATCAAAACAATCCCGGCACATGAGAGTATCGTCAAAACAAACAACGTCCTCTTCGTTCAATTCTTCATCACAAAATACACACGTAATTATATCTTCCATTCTTAAATCTCCTTTCTAATATTCTTCTGCAAGTAGCATAGTAGAGTGTGTTTGATCGTCAATAACAAATATTTTGCCAATAAAAACAGGAGTACCTGAATTAATCAGATACTCCCTTGTATACTCCGGCTCTTCCTGTGAATGAACAATCCGCTGCATACCATTATTCTCAGACAAAGAAAAAACCTGTAGATAATCTCTATCTACAGGCAATTCTTGTATCATATCCCATAATAGCACTTGCAGAAGCGGGTGTATTCTTTCACATACTCCCTTTGTTGCGTAGTGTTGGTTATCAAACATTTATTAGCCTCCTTTAAGTTGATCTTTCAAAAATATAATATATATCCTATGCATATATAAATCCGAATTTATATTTATATTTTGTATAACATTTAATTAATAATAATTTCATGTACCCTTTAAGCCTGTACCCTAACTGTATATAAGCTATATAAGCAGAGAAGCAGAGAAGATATTTATACAAAAAACAATAAATAAAGCTAATTAACTTAATATAATCATTAATACTATAAATATAAAAATGCGTATAAGGAGGATATATATTATGACAATACATACATTTGAAACAAGCTGTATACTTGATAATAATAGATTTTATACTATTCAAGAAATATTAAAAAACCAGGATAAATCCAAATGGAAAGCTGAGAAAGAAGGCATGACATACTTCGGCTTATCTTATAAAGGAATAATAATTAAGATGTATCGGATAAAAAAGAAGGGTTATTACTCTTACTACATATTATATCGCATATCTGCTCGACGGGTTATTGATAATGGTAACTATGTCGGGCTTTTTGATGTCGAAGATTATGATGTTTTAAAAGAGAAAATAAATATCCATAACTGCAATTGCCAGTTTCATAATATCATCTTCTGAATCATAGTCAAAATATTTTCCGTTCCAAAAAGCTAGCATCAATTTTGACTTGTCATATACTACATGTTTACCGCTATATAATAGAAAGCGTCGGGCATTACCTATATCATTGGCAGGGAAATCTAAGATTTTATCGTTGTATGTATCGTTGCCTATAATACTTTCAACTGTGATTCTATTATTAGCGTTTTTCAAGATGTTGCTTAAACGGTGAATTTTTATTCTTCCGTTTTCATATGTTTTTAAGTTATTCATGAAATATTCCTCCTGATTTTTATTATCAAAATGTTGTGCCACATATAAAAACTTAATATCAGACAACAAAGATAATGAAATATGTACTATAAATACGAAGATATAAAAACTTATACATCTTACAACATATAAATAATAATATATGAAAGGAGGTGACGGTTGTGGATAAGCAATTTTATACCATGAAAGAGCTTGCCGAGCTAATGCCACTAGGGACTACCAATCTCTACAACTTAGTACATTCTGCAGGCTTCCCTTCAATCGTAATTAATAGGAAAATTCTAATTCCTGTTGATGGGTTTGAGAAGTGGGTAAAGACATCTGCAGGCAAAAAAATAACTTTATAACACTATAAAATGAGGTTCACGCCCAATATGTTCATATGAACATATTGGGCATTTTTTATTTTAGGAGGAATTTTTTATGAGTAAAAGAGGACACAATGAAGGAAGCATCGTAAAACGTAATGATGGTAGATGGCAAGGGGCTGTTACGGTAGGAAGAAATTTTGACGGCAGTCAAAAGAGGAAATACATATATGGTAAGACAAGAAGTGAAGTTGCTAATAAGATGAGTGAGCTCATTCATTCCATTATATAGGTACTTACATTGATAAGGATACAAACCCAACAGTCGCACAATGGCTTGACACTTGGCTGAATTCTTACAAGAGGAATAGCATTAAAGCAAAGACCTTTGATCAATATGAGTATATTATAAGAGTAAGATTGAACCCGGAAATAGGGGATACCAAACTTGTTGATTTAAAAGAGAATAAATTACAGGGTTTGTACAACAGATTATTTGATGAAGGGTTGTCTGCAAGAACTGTACAGCTTGTAAATACAGTACTTCACTCTGCGTTAAAAAAGGCTGTTAAGTGTGGGCTGATAACTAAGAATGTTTGCGAGGCAGTTGAAATCCCACGTCAGTGCAGAAAGGAGAGGAGGGTACTGATTCCAAAAGAACAAGAGTTACTGCTTAAAGAGCTGAAAAAGGATAATTACTGTCTTATGTTCATTGTAGCGCTATACACCGGATTAAGGCGTGGCGAGATTTTAGCTTTAACATGGGATGATGTGGATTTTGAAAATGCTACGCTTAAGGTGACAAAATCGCTTAGTAGAGTTAAAACCTATGAGCGCGATGAGAAAACGAAGTTAGCCATAAGTGAACCTAAGACGGAAACCAGTAAAAGACTAATACCTATTGTTGATAGCTTGATACCCCTATTAAAAAAACGGAAAAAACTTATTAAGAAGTCAGAGATTCATAACCCGTATAATTTAGTTTTCCCAAGTGACAGCGGGGGCTACATAGACCCCGGGAACTATAATAGGAAGTTTTACAAAATCATTGACAAGCTCGGCATTCCAAAAGCGAATCCCCATTCATTGCGACACAGCTTTGCTACCAGAGCGTTAGAGGCAGGGGTGGACTTAAAAACAACTCAAGAGCTACTTGGCCATAGCAGTATTGATATAACAGCTAATCTTTACACTCACGCACTTATTGACCATAAACGTGAGGAAGTTAAGAAACTTAACACAGTATTTATGGGATAGCAAAGATTATCCTCATACCAATTATAAAATACTATATATCTATTACAACTTTTTGAAGTATATATCACTTTCTTTTGGTATGCGTATTGAATATATAACCTTCTTATGATATTATAAATATAAAGGGAGGTGTTTGTATGAAATCAGAGGAGATTTCAGAGATAACAGACAAAGAATATTACGTGCAAAAGAATTGTACATTTTCACGAGGCAAGAAGAAACTGTGCAATTTTTGGATAAAAGAGTTATGTATTAACTACTGCATGGTAAAAGAACGCAAGGTTGAGGTATCATTTACCATTACATTGAAAAATGATAAGAAAGAAAAAAGAATGGCAACATTTCCAATACTCTATTTGTACGAACCATTTGGATGGCTGCATATGGCATTTGATACAGACGAATTCTCCACAAACATGAATAAGAATGAGTTTGATTTTCATTTTAATAAAATTCTTAGGTCAATAAAAAAACATATGATTTGCGATAAAGAATACATTATAGGTTGGGAAATTGAATCAAATTATGATAAGCAAACACTTGCCGTATTATATAGTCATCGTTTCTACCAGTATGACAATCCCGATGAATTTGTAGACGAACACTATAAGAATCTTAGTATTACATTTGATGAATATATGAATATCGCGGATAAAAGAATATCTATTCCTTTAGTTTGTTATACACTCTTGGCGGTTATCAACAGCTTATTAGCTAAAAATATAAAACAGGTCCCAGACTTTATTTTTTCAATTACTGGAGCTGAAAAGCAAAAACGTATGGAATTTGCTTTGTTTTACACAAACTTGTATAAGAGAAATTTTAGGTTCAATATGAGAGACTATAGATACACACATATTATGCCTGATGATAGTTTATCTGATGTATATTTTAAAATGATGTTATACAAGGACAGTGTTATAACAGCCTTTGAACCATCTAAGAAAAGAATGAATCAAATTGATGTAATTTATAACAGTAACGATGATGTTAACAATAATTATGATTTTGATAATTATGCTAATGATGGTTCGGATGCCGACAATCCAATTTATAGCTTATGTTTGATTACTGCAAAGAATAAAACGGACATTCCATTTAATACATTTAATGTTGAACTTCCAAGCGATGTTAATTTGAAGGATAATATAGATGAAAGATTGAGAGTATGCGATGGTTACGGTTTTAAAGAATACAAAGACGACGTTTTTATGGATTGTATCTACGCCTATGTTTATAAGCTGATTCAAAAAGTCAATAACAAAGAAATAATCGTTAAGTCGGAATTTATAAAGCTTCAAAATAGCCTTCAAGCAAATTATCAATATCAAAGACTGCCTGATATTGCAGAGGTGGCTGTTCAGTATCTGTGTTTTGCTTACAAACTATATTCTAAGATTATGAACCCAAAAGTGTCATATGATGAAGTGGAAAGTATTATATTTGATACGGCATTTATTGCATATCCGCAAAAGGATGTTGTTACAAGTAACGATGTTGATAATGCAATGAAAATATGTAATGTAATAGATAATTACTTTTTAAACAATAAGAAAGCAATGAATGCAATCGGATCTGAAACATCAGGAAATACTAAGCTATGGTATGATCAAGAGTATTTTTATATCAACAAGGAAGATGTTGAGGAGATATTAGCGCTTCAAAAGTGTGAAATTAACTTTTCTCCCAATATCAGACAAGCTTTAGCAGATATAGGTATAATAAAAACTAGGAAACGACTTAATAATGTTTCAAATAAAAACACTTTAGAATACTGCTTGCACATTACAAAACCACTGTATGGAACATACTACAGTAAAGTGAGATATTATACATTTTCCATAGAAGAGTGCAAGAAAAATGAGCTATTTTCAAATTTGTGTCAATGGATAGTATTGTACGGTCTTTCCGAGAAGTTAAAAGAAGCGGGGAGAGGAAAAAAGGCCGAAAATAAAGTTTAGATGTCAAACAGCGAAAAATTGTATTTCCGTATAAAAAATATAAGCAAAAAGCCTGTAATCCTTTGAACTGCCCCAATTTATGCAGACAGTACAAAAAAACTTCTTATGGCAAGATATTTAATTTTTAGCAACATACTGGCACCTTTTTTCTAGAGGTGTCAGTTTTGTTTTAAGTTGAATTCTTTCGTTGTTGTAGAAATGAATGTATTCACTTATGAGGAGGCGAGCCTCCTCATAAGTTTTGAGTCTGACTCTGTTAATGCACTCTGTTTTCAGGATAGAGAAGAAGTTTTCAGCTAAAGCATTATCATATGGATTTCCGCGTCTTGACATTGATGGCGTTATGCCGTATGATTGTGTTAGCTTGAAATATCCTTGTGAGGTGTATTGAAAGCCTTGGTCACTGTGGAGTTGCGTCTCTGCGGTGACCTTCTCTTTATTATTGGCAGATCTGATTGTGCTTAACACAAGGTTTATGTTCTGCTCTGTGCCGGTCTTGTAGGAAACAATGCTGTTATCATACAAATCTCTGATGATTGACAGATACAATGTTCCTTGCGATGTCTTGATGTATGAAATATCCGTAACCCATTTCTCGTTAGGTTTGTCAGCGTGAAAGTTTCTGTTAAGCAAATTGCGGTATTTGTGCAACTGCTGTCCGTAATTGCGATATTTTCTTCTCCTCACAACCGAAAACAGATTGTATTTTCGCATCACTCGCAGCATGGTCTTAGGATTATGGTGTATATCTTGCCGTTCAAGCCATATATGTACTCGTCGGTATCCGTATGTTTTACCACATTTGTTTTGGCATTCCTGTATCCTTTTAGCTAACATTAGATCCTTTGCAGGAGCATCCATACGCAAAACATATCCATAATATCCGCTCCTTGAAACGGAAAAAAATCTGCACATTTCACTGATTGAATATTTATCTTTGTGACGGTAGATTACCATAAACTTTACACTTGCTTTCACTTCCTTTCGGTGAGCGAGAGAAAATCCCGCATCAGTTCGTTTTCCATTTCCAGTGATTTTATCTTTGATTCCTTGCGGGCAAGGATGTATCTCAACTCTGCTACTTTGTCATGTTTGGATACTACATAGTCCTTTGGTGGTCTGCCTTTTTTGTGTATGGCGATTCCTGCTTCCAGTTTACGCTGCCGTTCATAATGCCTATTCACAAAATTGTGTATCTGGTTGCGGTTGAATCCAAGTTGTTCTCCTATTTCTCGGAGTGTTAGTCCTTCCTCCTTAATTTTAGTATTTCAGCTTGATATTCTTTGATGTGTCTGTAGCTTCTCGGCATAACATAAAACCTCCTATGGTAGTTTTCTTAATTCTACCATAGGAGGCTCTTTTTTTTTACTGTCCTTTTTTACTGGACCTGTTCATTTTATATAACTTGTTTTGCAGACAATGGCACTATTTCATGTTTTGCCATTCGACATAATCTGACAAATATATATATCAATTTAGTGTATAATGATGTCGGACTGCGCTGGATTTTGTTGAGTGGATAAAGTGATATTGTATGTATAGGAAAGCGGTAAGGCTATGCCAAAGAAACAACAGAAAATACTCACGATAAGTGAGTGAACAAACAGTGCAAAACATAATTAAAAAATGGATTGGTTTACAGGGAAAAATGATAGGCTCAAAAAGTAGAAGATGACATACTTCAGTATATTGGTCTATTCTATAATTGCAAATGGGTTCATTATATACTTGATTATTTGGCTTCATTCGAATGTTGGCTACATCATTGCTTGCAAATATAATAAATCAATAAAAGGGGTGTGCGTATGTTTCTTGTGAAAACCACTCTACAAAACCCAACACAGTCCAAATATATAACACAATTAATATAACGAATTAAGGGGGAATTTTTTATGAGGAAAGTTAAAGCATTTCTAGTTTTGTTTTTTGTTTTAGGCATTTTAACAAGTGGAGTGGTATATGCAGAAGAATCTGCAGTGGACAAACCAATTGGTGAAACACAAACACAAACAGCAACTGAACCTATTGAAGATGATGTAGAATACACTCCGATTGTGCATAATGAAACATTGACTTACAATCCAAATATCGAGGATGTAGAAGTAGCACCTCCTGCTTTTTCTACAAAAGATGTTATACAGGAGTCTGAAACTAAAGACCTTACTAAAGAAATTAACAGTGAGACAACAAGTAATGCGTCTTTAGGTGAAAATTCTTCTGATTCCTATCTAGCTATTGATAGTAATACTGCCTTTGAACAGGAACTCTTTAATAATGTTTATTCAAAAAACATTACTAAATTTCAAGCTTTAAAATCCATATTAAGCGACATTAATCATGACGAAAATGATATATCTGTATATAATTATTTCATAAGTTCATTGAACCCTACACCCGAGGACATTGAATATATCAATCAATTGATTTCCAATAAATACCCTGTTAAAGAAGTAATCCAAGTTTATGAATACTGGAAAGATACTGCCGAGGATATTTCAATCATAAATACTATATGTCAAAACATTCCTGAAGACCATCAGTCAGATAAACATTGGATTGACGAGGCGTTCCTTTCGCTTTCCAAGGAAGGTAAAACAAATGTTGTATATAGTAATTTATCTGTGGAAGATGTAAGAGAATATATTGAACAGGGCATTTCATATGATGATATGATTATCGCAGAAAGATTGAGCAGAAAAGGCATTCTCTCTATCGAAAAAATCCTTGAAGAGAGAATTTCAGGGGTTGAGTGGAATGACATTACGAAACAAATATATAAGATTGATTTTAAAAAGGCTACAACCACACAGATTGGTACCATGAATCTATCTATTCAAACGCTTCGTATAGTTGATATTGCACGAAAAGATTCTCTAAATAACACTAGCGATAATATTTATATTGATAGACTTTTCCAAGGGTATAACGAATACCTAGCTAATTCAAAAATTATACGAAATCTTAATATGAAAGGTGGTGCGATAACAGAATGAAAAAATATATCTTTGCATTTGTATTTTGTATCGCATTGTTCTCTTCTGTAACAGCTTTTGCTTCAACCACCTCTTCAATCGATGCATCTATATATCAAGATTGGTTATTACAGTCATATGGAGACAATGTAGGCGCTCCCATTGACTCGGAAAGAGAAAACATTAATATAAGCAGCAATAACGGGGCTTTGCAAATTCTAGAAACTGACTATTCTTTTCCTGGCGTAAATGGAATGGATGTAAATATCACTAGGGAATATGACAGTTCTGTAGAGGATTGGGCAAACTACAAAGTTACTAAAACTAGAACGTATGAAAATGTATCCGTCTTAAGAACTAAGTATACGGCAGGTAACAACGTATATTACATTCTGTTCTTCTCCGAAGATGAAATATTCGAAAACGAAGTGAATGGCGGAGTATATATAAATACTTCCCGGTATTTAAATAGAGGTGATTATTTATATGCTGGTAACTTATATAGAAATCTCGCTTCTACTGAAACTAATAGGACATTTGTTACAAGAGACACTTCAAAATTGCCCGAACAGAAATTTTTAAGCGACTACCTAACACTCCTAGAAAGTTCTCCTACATCAAATGTCTATGGAAAAAATTGGAAGTTATCAGAAAACAAGCTCGTAAGATATTGCCGTACAACAAATGACTTTGGAAACCCTCTTCAAATGTTTACACTTTTTACAGCAGATGGGAAGGCATATAACCTTGAAGAATTCTACTGTGTAAGTGATAAAATTATTGATTATGGAGCGGATTTTACAGATACTAATGAATATAAAATGATTACAACCTTCCTTGGCAAACATCCAGAAGATGTATTTATAACTGATCCAAGGGGCTTCACTTACGTTAGAGCTATCCAGGATAAATATGGAAAAATTATGTATTTTTATGATGATGGCTATCAAGTTGCCGAAGAAGATAAATACGGGAATTTAAATACTTATACTCATAATGATGATAATATTACCATTAATGACACTATGGGTAGACAAATAAATATATATAGAAACGAACGAGAGCTCGAAAAGGTTTCCGTAACACTCGATGACACAGAACATGACCTTCTATTTTATGACCATTCTACTATTTCTGTTGATTCCTATAAATATAACAATTATTATGATATGACGGTATCAAAAATAGCAAATGGCGAAAGTAAAGAAGCATGTCAGAATAAGTATGTTTATCGTTCTAGAAAAAGAAATAATCAATATGGAAGATTAGGATACTTGTCTGAGCCTGTATACTTGATTGAAAGTATTATATACCCAGATGGTAGTAGCCGTGATTACTCTTACTCACGAACTTTTTACAGGCCAGCTGACACTGACGACTATTGTGAATATATATATCGTGTTTCTGAAAGCAAGAATAATCTTGTTAATAACAATACTACATCAGTTGAAGAATGCTACACTTATTCATACAAATTACCTGATATTACGCCTGGTAATTTTACAACAACAAAGTCTAGAAGTGATGGAAACTATGTAGAGATTTTTACACATAGCTCTCGGGGGCAACTTCTTAGATATTTATATTCAACACCTGATTCAGTAAGAAAACCTGATAAAGCTATATTCAATGAATATAATAGGAATAGGGAGGTAACAAATCAGGTCAACACATCGACCACACAAATGTTTAACGCTGATAGAACTGACTATATTGACGTTATTAAACATTATGAATATGATGATAGAAGTAATGTTACTAAAGAAATATATAATGGAAGAGTAACAACATATGACTATGGAACAGAAGAAACCAATCCATATAATCTTCTCCTTTCTACGGAATATGTGGGTGCAAACGGGAATAAGGTAAAAATTTTAAATACACTTTCAAATGATTTGAAATATATTACAACTTCTGTTACTTATGAATGCATTGAAAATGAATATGTTGAGAAGGATAGAATTATCATCCTTCAAGACAGTCATGGTAATATTATTTCCAAAACAGTCTGCGGCGATAATTCACAAAACGAAATCACACAATACGATCATAACTACACCGCATTTCCTGAATACTCTGTGCACACATATGTAACAGATGTGACATCTGCTGATACAGATGAAGGTGATGCATCTCCCATATACTCCGATGACTTTAGTCAACTCACCCACTATGATAAGTATGGACGAATTGATTATACTATCGACAGCAACACTAATAGAGTTAGTTATGAATATGATATGCGTGGAAATCTTTTAGAACAAACCAACAACTCCACAAATGCATCAACAACCTTTATTTATGATTTTACCAACAACTCAGTCACATGCATCTCTCCCGAGCCTGAGGAAACCACAATTAAAAAATTCTACGATATTAATGGTCGCACCGTTAAGATACAATACTACGACGATGAAATATCAGAATATGTAACATTAGAATCATATACATATCATCCTGAAAGCGGGTTAAATAAAGATATCATAACCTTAGGAGCTAATAATGAATATATAACAACAAGCTATACATGGACTTATGATGGCAAAATTCTAAGCAAAACTACTAAAGATTCTCAAAATAATATTATAGCGCAAGTGCAAAACAGTTATAATGTAAACGCAGATACCGGGGTTTCCCTTGTAAATGATGTGGTGCCGTTATCCTATTTTTCGATAGGTGGAAATGCATTTGCAAACGCGGAAAAATCAACGGAAAAATTTGAGAAAACCCAAATACATTATGAAGATGGAATAAGGGTTAACTTAAATGGTAATTATGATTATGTAGCATTCGACTGCTCGTTTGGTCTACAGCCCGTGGATGTATATGTAGACGATGTGCTTGTTTGTGAAAAATTTGGAGCGAGTTTTAGAAACGATTACATAAGAACATGTCTTGTTGACACAAGAGGAGCTACTTCAATACGTATAGCAATAAACAGAGAAAGTAATTCTATATACAATCTCCGAGGATATACAGAAGGACAATTAGCATTAATGAGTACAACTGTAACAACAACTATTACAGGCGACGGTACTATCACTCCTGTAAAGACCGAAACGATTTATAATCTACAAGGTAATGTTTTACAGTCAAGGACGATCGACCCAATAACGAATTTGGAAATTGCAAAATCAACAAACACTTATGACTTATACGGGGATTATATCATATCGAGCAAAGATGCAAATAATATATCAAACAATGCCCTTTATAACACAATGCAAAACACTTATGATTATGCCGGCAGAACTATTTTAGAGAGTTCTTATGATGATGCATCATCAAGTTACAAAGGTGTTCAAAAGACATATAACAAGCTAGGAAGGAACACCACCACCACAGACCCTAATGGTAATACTTCAACAGCGATATATGACCAGCTTGGTAGAATTATTAAAAAAAATATCCCTATTGACTCAAGCAATAGTGGTGTGGTAAAATATTACTACGATGGTAATGGCAATCTGATTAAGCAAGCAACACAAAGCAATGCCATGGGCACAACCACGCCCACATTTGATGTTGTTGAATATGAATATGATTCAAACAATAATATGGTAAAATCAACTCAGTTTGCAAATGGTGAAACCTTGCCACATATAACACAGTATTACTACGACAATAGTGGCAATTTACTTCGTATGTATACAGGACTTACATCTCCATTAATCATTAGTGGTCTTGATGATGTTATAGAAGGTAATGATAATGAGTACAGTACAGTTAAGTATGAATATGACAATCTGGGCAGAGTTATTAAATTTACCGATGCATTAGGAATGTTTGAAACATATACATATGACTATGCTGGCAATGTCCTTACCAAAACAGACCGTGATGGAACTACTATTACATCAACATACAATGCACTCGGTCTGCCACTTACAATGACATCAAGTATGGGTAATAAAACTATTTCATATACCTATGACGCTTTCGGTAACCGTTTAACTATGACAGACGAAACAGGCACAACAACATATGTATATGATAATCTTTTAAGACTTGAAAGTGAAACAACCTCAACAGGCTATACAAAGACATATACTTATGATGATAATAACAACGTTCTGTCATTTACCCTTACAGACAGCACAGGCTCTATAATCAATGCCTCATTTGCATATAACTCTATGAATCGTATGGCTTCTGCAACAAATAACAATATTACAGAAACATATACTTATGATAATAACGGAAATCTAACGCATCGAGTTAATCCAGCTGTAAGTGTATTGAAGGGCTATAACTATGCTAATTGGCAGGCAAGAGAGCGCACAGTATCAGGAGGCATGAATATAGATCAAATGTTTGGATATTATAACTTTGATGGTACATTAAGGCG
>JAQVYH010000043.1 GCA_029004515.1 Eubacteriales bacterium
ACCTCAACAGATGAAAACGCAAGCCCCTCAAACCATCGTGCCACATAAACATATATATCAATCAGCGGATAGATCATATAGGAGAAGAAATCTCCCAATGGAAAAAAGATCGTAGTAAGAACCGCCGATATATATCCCAAAGGTAATAAAAGCTCCGATATAGGCACAATCAAAACATTTGCGATTAAACCCACTACCGTAACTCTTTCAAAGAACTGTGCTGTAATTGCCATAGTTCCCAAAAGAGCTCCAACAGATACCGCAAGGATTGAAAGAGCCTTATTCTTAATCGTATTAAAAAATCTATTGTATATTATCAATATGCCCAAGGATGAGCAGAAAGAAAGTAGAAACCCTGCATCAAATAGAGCATATGGTCTAAGGCACAGGATTAGCCCTGCGGACAAAGCCAATGATGTATAGGAATCTGCCTTTCTATATGTAAGACTAGACAAGCACACAATAAGAGCCATCAAGACAGCTCTTGCAATACCCGGTGAATATCCAATCACAATATACATCAATATCACAAGAAATATATTTGCTATTGCCATCTTGCGCATGCTATAACAAAAGTTGTTAATAATCAGAGCAAAGAAGGTAAGCAGTATACTCAGATGGAGCCCTGAGGTTGACATAGTGTGGTATATACCAACATTGATACCCGTTTCTTTTAAATCCTCTGTCACACCGCTTTTATCTCCAAGCATCAATGCGATAAGAATCCCTGCCTGCTCTGAGGGGAATGTTTTATTAATACTATCCTTCATTGCCCTTCTGCTATAAAAACCAATGCCCTCGGGGCTAAAGGTATATCCTCCACGCTCCAGCATCACCACATTGCGCCAATTTGCATAACCTGAAGCATAAATGCCTCTTGAATAATTATACGCGCGATAGTCCACCTCATCAGCTCTTCTAGGCTTGGTCGGAATGGATAACTTGGTCATTACACAGATGCGGTCGCCATATTCAAATAGCTGTCCGCCCTCCACATAAAGTCGAATATCCCCAGCGATTTTCTTATGGTCTATCTTGTCAACCCTCAAGGTGGCAACACAGTTATCATCATCCATATAGCAATCCTTAACTGTGCCTTCAACTATGCAGCGCTTTTGATTATAAGCCGAGAAGGTATCATCAGCTCTCGCACTTAACTGCATCACAAGTCCGCCAAGTATAAATGCAAAACATAGAAATATAGGAAATATGAATTTTCTTTTATACAGACATACTCCCACAAACACAGCACAAAGAGCGATTGTCACCCATAGCAGCGAGTCCTCTGTCAATACACAAGTAGAAAGTATGCCACATATAAAAAACATGAATAACCACATTAAATATCTTTTCATAATAAACCACTTCTTAAATGTTAGAAACGCAGCCAAGGCATATCGGCTCAAAAACCTTATTGCACACAGCTGCGTTCTTTTTTTATTGCGTTATTTACTTCACAGTTTCAGGCGGAGAAAGTCTTCTCGCTGTCACATAGTTATTACAATGATAACCTGACATTATTGAAGCATATGCCACCGAAAGACCCGGCTTTGGTGAATGAATCATCATTCCATCACCAACATATATACCAACATGATTTATGTAGCTTGTTGAACCGAAGAATACTAAATCACCGGGGATAAGCTCTTCCTTGCTAACATAAACACCTTGATTTGCCTGATCTGCGGCGGTTCTTTCCATTGTATATCCAAGGCCCGTGTATGTATAATACACAAAACCTGAACAGTCAAATCCAGTCTGTGGTGATGCTCCACCATAAACGTAAGGGATACCTAAAAGCTTGGTTGCTTCATCTACAATGAGATTACCGGTAACCGTTCTTTCAGAGATACTTACTCTCGCACCCTTTTCTCCTTCAAAAGAGATATACTGGGATGCAACATAACCCTGTTGACCATTATATGTACAGGACATCCAACCATTCTGACAGTCGTAAAGGATAACTTCACCACCATATGGAATAATCGTTGTCGCCGTGTAGTCCGTAGCAGGACCAGTTCGTAAATTTAATCCGTCTGTGGAATTTACAAACCCAACTTCTTCCGCCCAAGCTGTACCCGATATAGCAATTATGACTATAAGGGTAGTGGCCAAGCACAAGAAGAAATGTCTTTTGTAATTGTGCATCGGATTCCATCCTCCTATTGTATCTGCCGTCTAATCTGTAATTCTATAAAGAATTACGCATTCTCCTCAAGAGCTTCTGTAAGCCAGAATTCTCCAAGGTCGAGAGCTTCGTAGAGGCCTTCTCTTTCGGCACTCTTAATCACCTTTTCGTGACCGGGAGCCTTGTTAGTCTGGAGCTGTACTACGATTTCAGTACCAATCTCCAAGTCGATAATTTTTGTTGTTTCCTGAATCTGAATATAAACGATATATTTGTCCTCAGGATTGCCATAGAAAATCTTGTTTCCAGAGCGAAGAAGCGGCTTGCCTTTGTAGGTAAGACCTTCCTTTACTTTAGTTGCGGCCATTACTTATCATTCCTTTCAAAGTTGATGTATATGACTATCTCTATTGGGAATAAGAAAACGCTGCAGAATGAACAAACCCATATGCCACTCAATACAACTCTTTGAGGGTGTATCTGTACACTCCTAGCCTCGAGGTTTGTTCATAGCATAAAAGTATATTTTATGCGGTCTGCACTTTTTTTACATTTCCAATTATTAATGGCCTTTTGAATTAAGGTATTCATTAATGTCTTCGATGAGCTTGTCAGCATCTATACCATGCACCATACAAGCCTGCTCGATTGTTTCGCCACTTGCTGATGGACATCTAAGGCAATGCATTCCAACTGCAAGGAAGAATCTCTCTGTTCCTGGGTCCATATTGAGTACATCAATAATTATAGTGTCTTTTGTTACCATAATAAAATCATTTCCTTTCTTTATCTTCTTTTATATATTTCTGTCAGACAAAAAACATTGTCAAATATATAGTCTGCTTTTTGTTTGACAAAATATTCACGAGCATTTTCACCAGCAACGCCTGTAAGCACTGCTGCAAAACTCATTCCCCCTGCCTGTGCAGAAAGGATATCTGCCCCTGCATCTCCAACTGCCAAAGCAGTACCTGAAAGAGTTTTATCATAATCACCTGAAAGAATCTTCTCATCAGGATAATCAGTACCTAAAAGTGCTTTTAAAAAGCAATATGGGTGAGGCTTTGCGATGGTTTCATCACATAAAACCTGTGCCTTCTCAACATAATCATAGGTTGAGATTGAGCGCTCATCAAAATATTCAAACAGTCCCCATCTCTTCATCGCTGGGACAACCTCATATGCGAGTCTGCCTGTAGCAATTGCAAGAGTTGCACCTGAATTTATAAGCTTTTCAAAGAAAGCCTTAAGCTCTGATGGATCAAACATAGGCATTTCATTATTCATAAAGCCTGTTCTGCCATTAACAGATGGCTTTTTGCCATTGACCTTCTGATAACCATCATCACCAAGATACCACTGCTGAAAATAGTCCTGCATCTCAAGCCACACACCTTGATTTCTGGGATATCCCTTATCCTCAAGGAATTTATACAAATCAAGGGCAGTCAAGTTAAGGTCATGTATATAGTCATAAACCTTTCTAAAATCCCTTGTATCTATAAGCTGTGATGCCACATATACTACAAAGCCTAAATCCCAATTGGAATTAATACCGATATCCTTACAAAGTCGGATTGTATCATCATTTTGAAAGATTTCAGCTCTTATTTCTTTAATTTCCTGTGGGTCGGTCGTGTTGAATCCTTTGTCAAGCATTGATTTTACTGTCAACGCCGCTGTTGTCCAATATGCCTGTTCGGTGGTGATTACACCATCCATATCAAAGATAATTTTACTGAACTTCATATTCTATCTTTCCTGCAACACCTGCAGTTCTACCCTTTCTTGATGCATCTTCACTACAAGCCATACCAAGAGCCATACCAAAAGCACGATAGATAGCCTCCCAAATATGGTGACCATTTTCACCACGCTGAAAATCAATCTGGATTGTACAGCCTGCACCGTGAGCAAATCCCTCAAGGAAGGTGCCTAAATCTTCACTATTCATACCCTCTGTCTGGGCGGGAATTTCACAAGCCCTGTCCATAATAAACATTGCTCTGTTCTCAAAGCTTATGTATGCAATTGCTCTTGCCTCATCAATGATACCTGCTGCATCACCATAACCCTTACAAGGAGTTTCTTTTGCATGCTTTGCAAAAGCTTTACCAAGAGCCATACCTGTATCCTCACAGATAAGGTGATCAAGCTGGAACTTGTCAAGTTTAACATCAGTTTCGATACCAAAACCACTACGCCATGTGATATGCTCTATCATATGATTGAGGAAAGGAATGGTTGTTTCAATCTTTTCCCTGTAGTTTTCTTTGAGCCCTGTCTGGTCAAGCTTAACTGTAATTATAGACTCAGAAGTTTTTCTTTTAACTGTAATCATAGAGCATTTCTCCTTTGTGAAATAGTAAATTATTCTCTCTCTTCTACTGCAAGGGCGTGAGTATCAAAGCCTTCAATTCTTGCGATGATTGAAGCATAATCCCTTACTCTCTCAAAGCCCTCTTTAGTTGCATAACCGATAGATGAACGCTTTATAAAATCAAATACTGATACACTTGAAACGGTCTTTGCATTGCCACCTGTTGGAAGAATTGCATTAGGTCCTAAAAGGAAGTTGCAAAGAGTGATTGGTGTATAATCTCCAAGAAGAATTTCGCCTGAATTTTTAATCATAGGAAGGATGTCAAAAGGCTTTTCTGTCATAACCTCCATATGTTCCGGTGCGTATTCATTCGTAAAGTCGATGGACTGCTGAAGATCCTTTGTGAGGATTACGCCACCATATGTATTAAAGTTTGTGGTTACAAAATCTCTTCTCTTATCAGAAATCTTTGTAAGCTGAACTTCTACAATCTTTATAACCTCGTCTACAAGCTCTCTTGAGTGAGTTACAAGAAGTGCAGCAGAATCAGGTCCATGCTCTGCCTCAATCATCCAGTCAAGAGCTACCTTTTTAGGGTCAGCCTTTTCATCAGCAAGGATAATTGATTCAGAAGGGCCCGCTGGAGTTCCTACATCAATATAGTTAGCAAGCACTCTCTTTGCCGCAGTAACGTATGCGTTACCAGGGCCGATAATCTTGTGGCACTTTGGAATAGTCTCAGTCCCATAGGCAACAGCCGCTACCGCCTGAATACCACCACATTTATAAATCTCAGTAATACCGCAGATTTTAGCTGCAGCAAGGATTGCGTCGTCCACCTCACCCTTTTCATTAGGAGGAGTTGTAACAACGATTCTCTCAACACCTGCAACGATAGCTGGAAGTGAAAGCATAAGCATAACCGATGGGAAGCTTCCCTTACCTCTTGGAACATATAGACAAACATCAACGATAGGAGTTGACTTCTCGCCTACCATAAGACCCTTGTCAACCTCGGTAAACCACATTTCTTCAGGTAGCTGTCTTGCATGAAATGTGCGGATATTATTTGCCGCATATGCAATAGCTTCTTTTGTCTTGCTATCAAGACGATCATAGCCTGCATTGATTTCTTCCTGTGTTACCTTTATCTTGTCTGACTCAAGCTTAACTTTGTCAAACTTCTCTGTATAACGAAGAACAGCCTCGTCACCATTCTTTCTGACATCATCAGAAACTTCCTTTGCGACATTCATAATCTCGGTTATATCAGCTTCTGAACGCTTGAGAACAAAACTTTTCTCTTCTTGTGTTATACTGTTCCAATCTCTGATTTTCACTGGGAAACATCTACCTTTCTATCTCTTGTGTGGACATAAAAACGCAATTTTACTGCTACAGTATATCATAATCAAGAGCAAATTTCAAGTCCCAAGTAAAAAAGCGTTGAATTTTTATTGCAAATAAAAAGGGGCCACAGTAAAACGATACATAAAAACCGTTTCACTTCAGTCCCTTACATATTATTTTATGCTTTTTTTATATAACTTTATTTATATTATTTCAGTACAGGAAAATCAACACCCAATTCGATATACTGCTTCATCGCCTGAAGGTCGGTCATGCTAGATTGTCCATCGCCATTCAAATCACTTGCTATGAGATAATACCCCTTGGGAATAATTTCTTTTTCAATTATCTATTCATTGGTTGTACACCTTTATTATATTCTCAATACAGCACCATCAGTATTTTATGTAAACGCTCACAAAAATTTTCGTAACTACATACAAAACGCATACGTTGTTATGTGATATTTAACGAAAGAACCTTGCCTTGCTTATAAAAAAAGAAATCCGTTAAACGAGTTGAACAGATTTCCTCTATAGTTTTTAACTTTTAATTATTAATTATTCAAATGTTATTGTATGTACCTTCTCATATATTCCATTGCCATCAAGAGCTATAATTCCCTCTTTTTTAGTGATATCATAGTCAGAGCCGATAATATCCTGAACACCTGCCCATGGTTCAAGGCAAAGGTAGTTTGCTTCAGGCTTTTTCCAGAGAAGGAAATAGTCACAACCGGGGAACTCAACTGTTACCTTACGGCTTCCATCGTTACATACAAGCGCAGCCTTGTCAAAGTCTACATTCTTGAAAACAAGGGCATCAACTGCAAAATATTCATCCTTAAGTGGGAACTTATCGCCCTTTTCAAGAACTGTTATATAGTTATCTTCAAGAAGGTTACCATCCAGAATATATGAGTTAAGTGTTACCTCTTTGTCAAACTGAATATGGTAGTTCTGAGTACCCTCTGGAATCATAAATGCCTCGTGAGAACCAATTGAGAAATACATCTTATCAGCATCAAGGTTTTTAACTGCATATGCTGTAATAAGGCTATTATCTTTAAGAGAATATGTAATACGAAGCTCAAAGTTAAATGGGAATTGCTTTTTTGTTTCTTCGTTGGACTTTAAAAGGAACGTAACGCTATCTTCCTTTTTATCTTCTACATCATAATCAACGAGCTTTGCAAAACCATGCTTTGAAAGTGTATATTCAGATCCATTAAGTGTATACTTATCTTCCTTTAGTCCACCACAAATCGGAAAAAGGACCGGTGCACGACCTACCCAATAAGCAGGGTCACCATTCCAGAGGAACTCTTTGCCATCCGCATTTTTTACACTCTGAAGTTCTGCACCTTTTTCAAGGATTTCAACTGTTAAAACATCATTAGTAATCTTCTGCATAATTTTATCTCTCCTATATTATTAATTGCCAAGATAGTCAATATCAATATTAATAACCACGCTGTATCTTGAGTCTTCTTCCTTAATCCTATTTACTACCTCTGCCGCCAGTCTGTCTCTCTCATCATCCTTAAGGTCGCAAGGGGTCACAAGGTCAAATATAAGATTAACATTCTGCTCACCGTCTGTCATACGAAAATCATGAATGGTAAATTCAGGATGAACCTCCCTTGCTATAAGGGAAATTTCATTCTTAATAGCATTTGTAGCTTCACAATCCACGCTCACAGGGTCCATATGGATAACAAGTTCGATTCCGAGTTCTGAGGCAATACGCTTTTCTGTATAGTCAATAACCTCGTGGATTTTAACAACATCTGCATCATCAGGCACTTCAGCATGAACAGATGCAATCACTCTGCCGGGGCCATAGTCATGAACCAATAGGTCATGAACACCGATGATTCCCTCTGTCTCAATAATCTCCGCCTTAAGCTTCTTGACAAGCTCATGGTCAGGACTTGCACCAAGAAGACTATTAACAGTTTCAGTTGCAATGCCAAAACCAGTCTTGATAATAAGAATTGCTACAAGAAGACCAACGATTCCATCCACAGGTATACTAGGGAAGAACTGCCCTGCATATGATGCTGCAATAACTGCCGATGTCGCAATTACATCATTCTTACTATCAATAGCCGCGGCCTTAAGAACAGCGGAATTAATGCTCTTGCTGATATACATATTGTATGAATACATCCACACCTTAACACCAAGAGAGAGGGCAAGGATTATAAGCATCGTAACGCTCATTGAAACCTGATCAGGATTAATAATCTTTTTAAATGACTTTGATATCATATCAACCCCAACATGGATTATAAGAAATGAAACGATAAGAGTTGAAACATACTCCAATCGTCCGTGACCGTAAGGGTGCCCCCTATCAGCCCTCTTATTGCTAAGCTTTGCACCAATTATAGTTACAAAAGCAGTACCAGTATCGGACAGATTATTAAAGGCATCTGAAATTACAGCAATACTATTTACACTCCAACCAATAAAGATTTTGAGTCCAAAGAGAAAAAGATTACAGATAATACCAAGTACGCCCGCAAGAACGCTGTATTTCTCACGAACATCTCTCTCTGTCACCGCTTGATAATTCTTTATGAACTTTTTAATTATTAGCTTTATCAATTGTCTATCCCCTTTCCAAGGACAATGTCATACCTTCTAATTCCTTCTCACTAATGATATTATGCCTAAGCATTGCCGCTGCAAAACTTCGATTGTCAACAACGGATGGCAAATCCCAATTAGCATTCAACTGATACTGTGTATCATAGCTTACAGATATTTTTCCATAACCACAGCTGCCATAACCAAAGTTAATCTCCACATCGCAAATTGATGGATTAACTTCTACAGCTATTCCAAGGTCACACATAGCTTTGCCTGAAAGCTCCTTTATATATTCCTCTTTTGTATGAGTTATATAAATTTCAGAAAATCTATCTGCCAGTGACTCCATAACATAAAAATCTTTGTCCATATCACCACAGCAAATAATCATAACACTTTTATTGTTCTTGTAATATTTTTTCACAATATCAGGCGCTTTTATATGGAATATATCTTGATAGGAATAACAATTAAATGGCAACTTTAATTGCAACAGCGAGATATACCCGCACACCTGATGCTTTTCCATTATCTTTTTTAGCCTTTTTTCACTTAAGCTATAACACAAAATCAGTTGAACTTTGCTATCAACTTCAAATATTTCAAAGGGATGGAAAAGCCTTTTGTCCCCCGTAATAACACCCATTATTATCATACAAAAACACTCCTCTACACAGGATTTATATGCAGACGAGTGTATGTTGATGTATCTTATTATTCTCTGATAAGTTCGATTGCCTTTTTAAGCTGAAGGTCAACATCGCTATCAGCAGGCTGCTCCACAACATAGTCAGGAGTGATACCTTTTTTATTAATATCCTCACCATTCGGTGTGAAATATCTTGCAATAGTAAGCTTAACATATCCGCCACCCTGTAGTGGGTAGAGATTCTGTACAAGGCCTTTTCCAAAGGTTGATGTGCCAACGATTTTAGCACGGTCATTATCACGAAGTGCCCCTGCAACAATCTCAGATGCACTTGCACTGCCACCATCTACCAAAACAACAACCTTTCCATCATAAGAGGATTCTTCAGAGCGAAGATATTCTCTCTTACCTGACTTATATTCAAGATAGGTTATATCACACTTTGGAAGAAGCGTATCACACACAAGTTCAGCAGCATTTACAAGACCGCCCGGGTTGCCTCGAAGGTCCAGAATGATTGACTTTGCTCCTTTTGCAATAACACCCTCAAGTTCATTGTTAAATTCATCTAAAGTTGAATTATCAAAGCTTGTAAGCTCGATGTATCCAATATCTCCCTCAATTACCTCAGAAGTTAATGTATCTATAGTAATATTTTTTCGAGCAATTTCCTTTTCCTCTGTCTTGCCTGAATCCTTCTTAAGGATTGTGAGCTTAACAGTTGTATGCTCCTCACCCTTAATTTTACCTACAGCAATATCAAGATCCTTAGGCACCGACTTGCCATTGATTGCAATAATCTTATCACCTGTTGTAAGCCCTGCTTCGTTGGCAGGAGTGCCCTCAAAGGTAGATATAACAAGGATTGAACCATCGCTTGGGTCCATACTTACTGTAACGCCGATTCCACAGTACTGACCTGATATTTGCTCATTAAACTGCTCATACATCTCGTCATTCATATAACCTGAATATGGATCGTCAAGAGACATAACAGCACCACCTAATGCACCGTCAAACATTAATTCCTTGTCGTAATCCTCATAGTAATATGCGTCAATAAGATGTTGAATTTCCTTAAGCTTACCTAATGTAGTGTTCATTGATACAGCACCACCAAAGCTCGATGCGTTGGGAACAAAGCCATAAATAAAGGCATTTGCAATATAGGTAAGAGAGTATGTTGCAACCGATGTCACAATCATAATAATACAAGTGTATAAAGCTAGGCGCTTACCCTTCATAAAAAACTCATAGCCTTTCTATAATTAAGTCACTCTATATTCTACCGCTAAATTAACGGAAATATGACATAGCATTTGTTCTTTGTCCGTTAACCTGTACTTCAAGATGAAGGTGAGGCCCTGTAGAGATACCTGTTGAGCCAACTTTTGCAATAAGCTGACCTGCATTAACAAATTGTCCCTGACTTACACAAAGAGAGCTTGCATGACCATACAGAGTTGTAATACCGCCACCATGGTCTATAACAACATAGTTACCATAACCACCTGAATTATAGCCCGCCATAATAACAGTACCAGATGCAGCGGCCAAAATTGATGCACCTGTTGGAGCAGCAATATCCGTACCTGAGTGATACTTTTTCACACCTGTTACAGGGTGTATTCTATACCCAAAATTTGATGTAACAGTTGTATATCCCGGGGTTGGCCACTGAAGAGAGCCTGTACCAATATAACTTTTTGTAGAGGTACTTGATGCTCTGGCAGCAATAAGTGCCTGAATCTTATCCTGCTCTGCCTGTGCTGCAGCAAAGAGTGCTTCATATTCCTTAACATCCTGAGCAAGTGCATCAAATACAGCCTTACTCTCGGCCTGCTTAGCTTCGTATGCTACCTGCTTTTCCTTCTGGCTATTAAGCTCAGCTTCCCTTGCAGTTTTTACATCTTCAAGGTCTTTCTTGGCTGTTTCAAGCTCTTTTTTAGCTTCAACAACGCTGTTTATAATCTCTTTATCATATGTAATGAGCTGGTCTACAAGCTCGTATCTGTCAAAAAAATCTGCAAGGTTATCAGATTCAAAAAGGATTGTTATATAACCGCTTGTTCCCTGTTCATAAACGAAGGATATACGCTTATCATAGATAGCCTGTTTTTCCTGAAGTTCCCTTGTCTTATCTTCAATTTCCTGATTTTTCAGTGTAATATCATTATCAAGCTGAGCAATATTTTTTTCAATAGTTTTAATCTCTGCAGAAATTACATTAAGCTGTGCATCGATAGCATTAAGCTGTTTTTGTGCTTCTGCCTTTTTATTCTTTGCAGCGTTAACCTTGTCCTTTGCCTGCTGTGTTGCTTGTTTAGCCTCATTAAGAGACTTTGCATAAGCAGGAGAGAAAGCACCAAGTACTATAGGAAGTATAAAAACTGCAACAAGTGCTATTGCTATTATTATTGCTATTATTTTTTTTGTAGTATTATTCATCATAATCTAAAATCTCCTGTGCGATTATACCTTAAGATGTTTCTTAATTGAAATCCAACTTCCTATTGCACCGAGTAATCCGCCAAATAAGATAAATGATGCACCCATAATTGGAAGAATATCTAAAAGGGACTTAAGTTCAAGTATACCCTTAAGAAGCTTGGTAACAAGCACTACGAAGTAACTGTAAAGCGGTGAAACAATGCAAAGTGCGAGTAATGCTCCCACGATACCAATAATCATACCTTCAATAATGAATGGGCGTCTGATGAAGCCATCTGTCGCTCCAATAAACTTCATAATATTAATTTCCTTACGACGGGCAAATACCGTCATTCTGATTGTGTTAGAGATAATGAGGATTGAAATACCTGCGAGAACAAGCATTACCCAAAGGCTGACTGACCTGATGGTTTCAACCGTTGAAAGCATCGTGTCCATCGCATCATCCTTGGAATTAACATGATGAACTCCATCCATAGCCTCAATCTTTTTCTTCATAGCATCAACATCTGTAAACTCGCTAAGAGAGAGTCTGTAAGATGCCATAAGCGGATTAAGGTTTTCTGCATCATAACCAACAGTTGCCTCGGGGTTATCCGCAAACATATTCTCGAGTTCTTTAAATGCCTCCGATTTGGAAACATAGGTTATTTCTTTAATATTCTCCATCTTTTTAAGCTGGTCACCAATATCACGAATTCCGGATTCGCCCAGACTACGCATCATATATACATCAACCTGGAATTGGGACTGCACCTGCTGACTAACATAATTAAGATTAATACCAAAAACAATATATAAGCCAAAAAGGGCAAGACAGGCTGTGATGATGATTACCGAAGCTGCTGACATAGCACCATTTTGTGTGAAGTTGTGAAATCCCTGTGCAAATGAATATTTTAACTTACGAATCATTACTCCACACCCTCTTCCATGCATACATAGCTGCCTTCCTGCTCATCACGAACAATTATGCCGTTTTGAATCTCGATAACTCTCTGCTTCATTCTATTAACAGTATTAACATCGTGAGTTACAACAAGAATAGTAGTACCGTGCTTATTGATATCAAGAAGAATCTTCATGATTTCCTCTGCATTGGTAGGATCGAGGTTACCGGTTGGTTCATCAGCTATAAGAAGACCCGGGTCATTTGCCATGGCTCTTGCAAGGGCTACCCTTTGCATTTCGCCACCAGAGAGCTGGTTTGGCATAACATTTGCCTTAGCTGAAAGGCCTACCATACCAAGTACGTTCGGAACGATTCTTCTTATTTGTTTGGAAGATGTACCTGTAATCTCAAGAGCAAACGCTACATTTTCATAGACTGTTTTGCTTTCAAGCAATCTAAAGTCCTGGAAAACCATACCAATATTTCTTCTGAAATACGGAATCTGCCTTCTTTTAATAGTCGAGGTATCCTTGCCATTTATTAAAATTGTACCCTCAGTGGGCTGTATTTCTCTTGTTATTAGGTGAGTTATAGTTGATTTACCTGCACCTGATGCACCGATGATAAAAACAAATTCGCCCTTTTCTACAAGGAAATTAACCTTATTAAGTGCAACTTCATTTGTTTCACTATACTGCATAGATACATTGTTGAACATTATCATCTGTAAACTCACACCTCCCTAAATTTGATACCCTCCCACAAAGCCTCAATCAGATATTGATTGTGCTTGAGTTAAGGTATTTATTAACCATCATAGCAACCTTGAAGATAATTGCATCATCAAAGTTTCTGATATCAAGACCTGTCTGCTTAAGAATCTTATCAAGTCTGTAAACGAGTGTATTTCTGTGGACATAAAGCTGTCTTGAAGCTTCGCTCACGTTAAGATTATTTTCAAAGAACTTCTGAATAGTTGTAATCATTTCTTCGTCCATATCATTGATATCCCCACGCTTGAACACTTCTGATAAATAGAGCTGACAAAGCTTTGTAGGAAGCTGATAGATGATACGGCCGATACCGAGGTTGTCATAACTTACGATAGAATGTTCACTTTCAAACACTCTGCCTACCTCAAGAGCAACCTGTGCATCCTTATATGAACGAGCGATATCCTGAACGGAAGAAACAACCGAACCGATACCGATTCTAAGCTCAACCATAAGCTCACCGCTGATTGTATCATAGATTGTAGAAGCAATCTTATTAAGGTCACTGCGAGAGATATCAGGGCGAACTTCTTTAATAAGTACAACATCATTTTCATTAAGACCTACCACAAAGTCACGGGACTTGTCTGGGAAAAGATTCTTAACAACATCCTGCGCAGAGTAATCTCCAACCTCCATATGTGCAAGAAAAGCAACACGAGAAACATCAGACTGAAGCTTAAGCTCCTTTGCCTTGAAGTACATATCGCCCACAAGGATATTGTCTGTTAAGATACTCTTAATAAAGTTGGTCTTATCATATTTTTCATCATACATCTGCTTAAGATTTGCAAAAGCAATGCAAAGAAGACCGCAGAATTCATCTGCCTTTTCATCTTCGCCTTCGCAGAACACGACATAGTCGATTCTAGCTCTTCCGCTACCTCTTTTGTAGGTAATCCCATCAATAACAAACCTTGATAAGGTTTCTGTTATCTTATCATAGATGCCTGCCTTTTCAAGGCCAACCTCTGTTACATCAGTGCAAGCAATGATAGTATTGGTATCGTCAATAACACCAATCTTTCTTGGGATAACATCCTTCATTTGATAGATTACCGTTTGAAACAATCTGCTGGACATAAACAATGCCTCCTAATGCATATTTATTTGCTAAATACCGCCCATAATTATAAGCTGTCATCTTCATCTAAGCTTTTTATTGCGCTCACAGCAAGACGATCACATCGCTCATTTTCGGGGTGGTCATTGTGGCCCTTAACCCAGTGAAAGTTAACCTTATGAATGCAAAGTTCTTGTAAAAGTTCTTCCCACAAGTCAACATTCAATGCTCTTTTTCTGTCTTTTTTTATCCAATTATTCCTCTGCCACTCATAAACCCAGCCCTTGGTGACACTGTCAATGACATACTTTGAATCACTATAAAGCTCGACAATACATGGCTCTTTTAAATATTTAAGAGCATCTATCACCGCCGAAAGCTCCATACGATTATTCGTGGTATCATTAAATGCCGCGGAAAGTTCTTTTTCCACGCCCTTGTATCTTAAAATGATTCCATATCCGCCTCGTCCAGGATTACCGCTGCATGCTCCATCTGTAAAAATTTCAACTGTTTTCATAATGTATCCTTAATAGTAATAATAATATTCCAATTTAATCAGGTCATATTATATCACAAAAAATTTTATATTGCAACGAATTTTTTGACTTTTTTTACAAAAACCCCTGATTTTTTTGTTAACTTTGACTATATAATCCTGTTTTTTCGGTCTGTTAATACACCCATTGTATATCATTTTGTACAAAAAAAGAAAGTATTTGCTTCTGCAAATCCTTTCTCTAGCTAATTTTTGTGTGAACACAAAGCTAAATTATTTCGCTTGCGCTACATAGCTAAATTTTACTTTGTAAAGCTAAATAAAATTCGCCTTTCAGCGTGCAACAGCACATTTAGCTACGGAGTAATTTAGCTGACCAAAAGGTCTATTTAGCTCGCTTTAGCGAATTTAGCTTGTTTGCTCGGTTTGTACACTTTTACTAGCCGCAAAAAGGCAAGAGAAAAGTCGTGCAGAATAAATGAACTGAGAGGGAGCACAGCGACCATTCCGAAGCTGTACATTGGTACAGCGAGAGGCGAAGTTCGTTTATAGCATAAAGCGAATAAAGATAAAAAAGTATTTGCCAAACTGGCAAATACTTTCATTAGCTAAATATAAATTTCTTTTCGCTTTATGCGGTCTGTACACTTTTATTAGCCGCAAAGGTTGAGAGAAAATAGTGCAGAATGGTCAAACCGAAAGGGCACTTGTGCCCATCCCGAAGGTGTACATAGGTACATCGAGAGGTGAAGTTTGACCATAAAGCAAAGCAAATAAAAAAGAAAGGATTTGCTCTGCAAACCCTTTCCTAAATCTAAAACTAAATATTTATTGTTGCTTTGCTTGATCTGTGCATTTTATCTCGACCGTACTAGATGATGCTTTGTAGGAACTGCTTTGTCCTCGGATTCTGCGGATTAGAAAATATCTGCTCGGGCGTTCCCTCTTCAGCTATCTGTCCATCGCACATAAAGATTACACGATCAGCAACTTCTTTTGCAAAGCCCATTTCATGAGTAACAACAACCATCGTCATACCATCGTGAGCAAGCTGTTTCATTGTATCAAGAACTTCTCCTACCATTTCAGGGTCAAGAGCAGAAGTAGGCTCGTCAAAGAGCATAACATCAGGCTTCATGCAAAGAGCTCTTACGATTGCAACTCGCTGCTTCTGTCCGCCTGAAAGCTGTGACGGATATGAATCAGCCCTATCTTTAAGACCAACTCTATCAAGAAGTGCCAAAGCTCTGCTTTCTGCCGCTTCCCTCTTAAGTCCCAAAAGCGTCATTGGTGCAAGTGTCATATTCCTGAGCACTGTCATATGTGGGAACAGGTTAAACTGTTGGAAAACCATACCCATCTTTTGACGGTGAATATTAATATTAACCTTAACATCTGTAATATTTACGCCTTCAAAATATACTTCACCGCTGGTTGGAAGCTCAAGAAGGTTAAGAGAGCGAAGATATGTTGACTTTCCCGAGCCTGAAGGTCCGATAATAACAACAACCTCACCCTTTTCAATCTTTGCAGTAACTCCATCAAGTGCCTTAATAATGTCACCTTTATAATATTTACGAAGGTCTTTGGTTTCAATTAAAATATTATCGTTCACTCTTACGGAGCCTCCTCTCAAGGATATCTACAAGCTTGGTGAATACAACAACCATAATAAGGTAGATTCCTGCAATAGCAAGAAGTGGGAAAAACGCATCATATGTTCTACCACGGATAATATCGCCGCCTCTTGTTAAATCCTGAAGAGCAACATAACCGCAGACTGATGTTTCCTTAAGAAGTACGATGAACTCGTTTGCAAGAGCAGGAAGAATATTCTTAAATGCCTGTGGAAGGACGATATAAAACATTGTCTGCACATAGTTAAAGCCAAGGCTTCTGCCGGCTTCTGTCTGACCGGCCTCAACACTCATAATACCTGAACGGACGATTTCGGCAACATAGGCACCGGAGTTGATACCAAAGGCAAGAACCGCAACCAATACCTTGTTGTTAGAAGTTGCGAAGATTATGTAATAGGCAATCATAAGCTGTACAACAACAGGTGTACCTCTAATAACAGTAAGATAGATGTTAGCAAGAAGATTGAAGAATTTAAGAAGAAATCTTCCCATCTTTGACTTGGTATCATCAAAAAGCTTATCATGAGTTGAGCGGATTCCTGCGATAATAATACCGATTGCAATTCCTAAAAGAACGGCGAAAAATGTAATCTCAAGAGTTACAACAAGACCGTCTGTAAGGTAGTGCCATCTGGCATCTTTAATAAAATTTAGATGAAATCTTTCTGCGAATGTCATATAGATACTATCCTTTCGAACAACTACATATTTACAATAAATATTGCAAAAGAGGTGGAATAATACCACCTCTTAACAAATCAAACTAAATTATATCACAAGAGAATTATTCTTCGATATACTTATCCATGATAGCATCGATTGTTCCATCAGCAAGAAGTTCCTCAAGAGCACCATTGATTTTGTCAAGGAGCTGTGTGTTGTCCTTTGCAAGAGCGATAGCATATTCTTCGATTGAGTATGCATCAGCGATGATTTCAAGACCTTCGTTAGCTGCAACAAGAGACTTTGCAACCTCACCGTCGATAACTACGCAGTCAATCTTACCAGCCTTAAGGCTTTCAACTGCAAGAGCACCATTCTGGAAACGATCTGTATAGTCATCACCAAATTCTTCTGTAATCTGTGAATCACCAGTTGTGTTAAGCTGAACACCAATCTTCTTACCTTCAAGATCAGCCTTCTTTGCAATATCACCATCTTTAACAACGATGATTGACTGAGTTGTTGATGTATATGGAGTTGTGAAGTTTACCATATTCTTTCTATCTTCTGTGATTGTGATACCACTCATAGCGATATCAGCCTTGCCTGTCTGTGCAGCTCCGATAACTGAGTCAAAGCTCATATCTTCTATCTGAAGAGTCATACCAAGCTTTTCGCAAACAGCTTCCATAATCTCAACATCGATACCTACGATTTCGTCTTTTTCATAATATTCATAAGGTTCGAAGTCGGCACTTGTTGCCATTACGATTACATTGTCATCTTTCTTTTCTCCACAAGCAGCAAAGACTGCAACAAGCATCATAGCCGCAAGTACGAGCGCGAGTACTTTAGAAAATTTCATTTTGATAACCTCCGATAATATTTATTATTTATTGTAACACAATTATACACCTATTCTACGATTTGTCAAGAGGATACTTAATATTTATGCACTTTTCTGTATGTTGATGCATAAATATACTAACTCTTGACAAAATATACAACATTTGCTATACTTAACCTGTAACAAGGGGTGCTTGCGTAAGCAGGCTGAGAGTAAGCGTTCTACCGCTTTAACCCATAACCTGATTTGGATAATGCCAACGTAGGGAAGATAGCAGATAACTATGACTATGCTTTCCGCATAGTCTTTTTTATGTGTATTTTTCAGTTGACATCCTAAAAAAAGAAAGGATGAAAAAAATGAACCAAACAAGCAAGACGAAGAAACTCACCACAAGCTCACTGATGGTTGCAATCTCGGTGGTGCTGGTACTAATCTCCAAGGCAATACCTTCTGTCTGGCTACAAGGAGGCAGTATTACTCTAGCAAGTGCAGTGCCGATTATTGCAGTATCACTCCTCTATGGCTGGGGATGGGGTATAAGTGCAGGACTCGCCTTCTCACTAATCCAGATGATGACAGGCTTTTATCCACCACCAACTCAAACGGTGTGGAATTTTATTTTAGTCGTAATGCTCGACTACATACTCGCCTTTGGGGTTATTGGTATGGCAGGAATAATATACAAGGGTCTTGGAAAAAGAGCCTTTGCTATGCCACTTTCTGCATTTATAGTAACAACCCTACGATATGTATGCCACATTCTTTCAGGCGTAATTATATGGGGAGTATATGCAGAAGAGGGTCAGAGCGTCCTTGCATATTCCATTATATATAATGGAACATATATGATTCCGGAGATCATAAT
>JAQVYH010000044.1:0-9576 GCA_029004515.1 Eubacteriales bacterium
GCTATTTATAACGGATTAAAAGAATTACTTGAAAATAAGAACTACAAAGAAGTAAAACCTCAATTTGTATTATCTAACGACAACGCAAGAGAAGAGTTTGAAAACTTAATTAAAGGTGAATAAATATGGTAGCTATAGTTTGTATGGGGCAGATAGAACTTAGCCCGTTTGCAAAAAAATACATAGATATTTTTAAAGAGAATGGTATCGAATACGATATTATCCATTGGAACAGAAGTGGGAATATAGGCCGTGACAGCGATAATGTATACACTCTTAATACTCAGGTGGATAGATATGCTTCTAATATAAAAAAGGCATTGCCCTTTTTTGAATTTTCCCGTTTCGCCAGCCGTATAATCAAAAGAAAAAAATATGATAAGCTCGTTGTGTTAACAACTCAGACAGCGTTGTTTCTATCACCGCTTTTGCTCTTGAAATACAGAGGCAAATTCTTCTTTGACTATCGTGACACTTCTTATGAGTACATAGGGTTATACAAATGGTTTATAAACAAAATTGCTGATGCTGCATCGGCAGTATGTTTATCTTCACCTGGTTTTGCACAGTACATCAAACCAAAAAAAGGCGTTGTGATTTCACACAATTTTCAATATGAAAATTATGTGAGCAGGGAGCTAGTTGCTAAGAAAAATAATGATGGAAAGATCATCATTGGATATATAGGCGTACTCAGGGAGTATGATTACATAAAGAAGCTTGTAGATTGCTTTGGCAATGATAATAGATTTGAATTTCATGTCCACGGTGGAGGAGATGATTATTTAAGACTCAAGGAGTATTCAAAGAAATATAGCAATATTACAGTATTTGGGGAATATAAGGAGCAGCAGAAGAGGGAGATTTTAGAAACTTTTGATATTATTTGTTATAACTATCCATATAGCTTTCTTAATTATCCTGCAATTGCAAATAAGTTTTATGATGGAATGATAATGAAAAAGCCCATGTTTGCAAACCTGGCAACCTTTTCGGGTAAGCTTATTAATGATAATGGACTTGGTATAAGTATTAACCACGATGATGCAGATATAACAAATAAAATTTTTGAATACTACAATACCTTTGATGAAAAGGAGTTTTCAAACAACTGTGAAAGCTTTTTAACTAAAGTATTAGAGGATGAAAAGGTATATATATCCAAAATAAAAGAAATATTTATAGACTAAAGGGTGATGATTATGCTAAGTTCAGCTCATAAGCGATTTATTAAAGAAGCTATTTTGGAGCTTCCTATGATAAAAAACAAAAAGAAAGAGTATATAGATCGTATGCGCTCAGAGTATAATTATGACAATCCAACTCCGTCCATAATATGCTCTACTTGCATAGGCGGTATGATATATAATAATCTAGGGCTTAAGTTTATGTCACCTACTATTAATCTGTGGATTACACCCTCCGACTTTACAAAGATTTGTAGTGATATGGAAAAGTATATTAATACAGAGCTATGCTTTATAGATGATGACGAGTATGATTTCCCAGTTGGAAAATTAGATGATGTAATAATATATTTTCAACATTATCACACAAAAAAGGAAGCTTATGATAAATGGGAAGAGAGAAAAAAGCGTATAGACTTTGACAATCTCTATATCATAACAGACGATAAAGACCTTACTGCAAAGGAAATAGAAACACTTATAAACTCCAGATATAAAAGGCTTGTTATTTTTACAAATAAGAAAAATAAAGAAGAGCCGTTTTTCTCCTACAAATGTTATGCATGGCGTAGAAAAGTTGGCAAATATAGTGTGAGAAGCTTAACTGGATTTGCCCCGTTTGAAAAGGAATTCAATTATGCATTGTGGCTTTCAGGAGGTAACATCTAATAACTTTAAGAGGGGAATCCCATGAATAAGGAACCGACTTTATCAATAATTTTGGCTGTATACAATGTTGAAAAGTATATCACAAGAGCAATTAATTCCATATTATCACAAGATTATGAGGATTATGAAATTATATTATGCGACGATGGCTCCACTGATAGTTCGGGCGAAATATGTGATAGATTTGCAAGTGAGAATGAAAAAATATCTGTCATACACAAACCAAACGGGGGTGTATCATCTGCTCGAAATGCAGGATTTAGTAAGGCGAGAGGCAAGTATATATATTTTATGGACCCAGATGATTACATCTTGGAAAATTTGCTTCCAGATAATATTGCGTTAGCTATAAAGTATGATGCAGACCAAGTGGTTTTTGGATTTAATACTGTTATCAGTGATACTTCAGATGGTTTTTTGGGCAGCAATGAGCACAAGCTTAATATTTCAGGTAAATACTCTTTTGATGAATTTAAGAATAATTACATTCAACATATTACTCAGGTTCCGCATGTAGTTTGGAACAGGATATATAAAAGGTCATCAATTGGTGATATAAGATTTAATGAAAATAATACAACTGCAGATGATGCAGAATTCAACTTAAACCTTTTGTATAAGGGATTCTCTACTATATATTATAACGATAATATTTATTATGTATATGTGAGCCGACAAAACTCTATTATGAATCGGTTTAATCCTAACCGTTTTGATAATGAAATAAAGGTCACTGATGGTCAGGTTCTCCTCGTAAAAGCATGGGGACTTACAGATATTCTTGATAAGTATTTTAGTTGTTCATATGTAGAAACAATGCTTACAGAATATACAAATATGACAATGCAGAATTGCAATTTGTCAAGTGGAGAGATTGTAAAAAGGATTAAGGCATTTCATGAGGATGCAAGAGTACAAAAAGCATTTTCTAGAATTAATGCAGGCGATTTAAAAGGTTTTGGATTAAAGGTGCTTTATATTCTCACTAAATTAAAGTGGTATCGATCAGCACTTGCTTTTAAGAGAAAGTATAATCCATTGATCGTTTTCTCACATAAAGTATTACGAAGATAAAAGAAGAGGTGGAAGCATGAACGAAAAAAGGCAGGTAGCATCTAATATGGTCGCCCAGACACTTTCGTTTGTTGTTTCTATAATGGTTAGCTTTTTCCTCACATCGTTTATCGTTGATAAAATCGGCACTTCTGCATATGGTTTTGTCGGTCTTTCAAATAATGTAACAAACTGTATTGTGGCATTTACTATTGCCATAAATAGCCTTGCAAACAGATATATAACGATTGCCTATGTAGAGAAGAATTATAGCAAGGCAAACAGGTATTATTCCTCCGCAGTAGCGGCAAATGTAATAGTTGTTGCAGCGATGATTCTGCCTATTGTTTTTCTGATTATTTATCTTGAAAAGGTTGTTAATATCCCCGTACAACATATTATGGACGTTAAGATGTTGTGGGCATTCGTTTTTTTAGTATATGCAATGCAGCTTATATTCGGCAGAATGGAGGTTGCTACTTTTGCAACAAACAGGCTTGACTTAAGCGCAATGAGGAACCTTGAATCAAACATTATCAAGTTTGCACTTTCGCTTGTTTTGTACATGATGCTATCTCCCAAGGTCTACTATGTTGGGGTGGTTGCCTTAATCTGTGCCGTTTATGTTATTCTGTTTAACAAAAGATACATGAATACCCTTGTCCCTGATATAAAGTTCTCTGTAAAAGATATTAACAAATCCGCAACATTTGATATGATAAGTAATGGAATGTGGAATTCGGCAAATCATATAAGTCAGATACTTTTTAATGGACTTGACCTTCTTATAGCCAACCTATTTATAGGTCCTGTGGGTATGGGGATACTCTCCATTGCAAAAACTATTCCAACACATATTATTACCTTCATAGGTACCATCTCCAGCGTGTTCTATCCCAATATGACAATATCCTATGCAAAGGGAAATAGTGAGGATTTTATAAAAGAAACCAATTTTGCTATAAAACTTTGTGGTTATATTTGTTCCATTCCGATTATAGCAATAATTGTTTATTCTAAAGCGTTTTACGGCTTGTGGCTTCCATCATTAGATGCTATACAGATAAATGAAATACACTTGTTATCAGTCATAACACTTATACCCCAATTGTTTAGTGTGTATTTGTTTCCGCTTTATCAGGTAAATACATTGACATGCAAATTAAAAACACCTTCTATTGTAAATATGGTTCTTGGTTTTGTAAATATTGCTTCGGTATTTCTGCTTTTGAAATTCACAGACTTTGGACTTTATGCAATCGCAGGAGTAAGCTCAATATTGCTTGGATTACGCGTTCTAATCTTTATGCCGCTGTATGCCGCTTCAAATATAAAAAGAAAGCTTACCACATTCTACCCACCGTTAATTAGCGGGGTGATTTTAAATATTATTTTAGTAGCAGTCTTTTATGCTATAAATTATCTTGTTAATATAGATGGACTAATTTCGTTTGTTATAACCTGCGCAGTAAGTTGCATATTAGGATATATCATTGGTGTGTTTGTTATATTTAACAAGGCAGACAGAATGATTATTATAGATGTAATGGCTAAGAAAGTTAACTCTTTGATTAAGAGGAGAAAATAATTTATGAATATACTTCTATCAGGTTACTTTGACAAAAATATTGGTGACGATATTATGCAACAAATGGTTGTAGGGGCTTTTGTGCAGCATAAGTTTTATGTTTATAAAAAGGAAAGAGAATTCCTATCTCACCTTGAAAAGTATGATAATGTTTATATAAATCAGCCTTGTGATAATATAGATATGCTGCTAAATGTTATTGGAACAGGCTTTATGTATAGAGGTAAGGCTGCTAAACTTACAAAGCTTTTTAGTATTCTTACAGAAAAGAAGAAAAAATACAAGAAGTCTGCTGTTATAGACTGCAGCATAGAGGAATTTGATATTAGTATTGAAAAAAGACTAGCAAAATATGAATTAAATAAATATGACTTTATTACTTGTAGGGATGAAAATTCATACAAATTTATAAAAGAAAACCTACCCAATAAAGAAGTAAAGTTCTTTGAGGATATGGTATTTGCAAGTGGATTAGAAAAAAATGTGCAAAAAACTGATGAAAATCTTCTTGGTGTTGCGATGGTAAGAAGAGCATACAGTGCAGAGAATTATGATTATTACTACGAACTTGCAAAGGTTTGTGATTATTACATAGAAAAAAAACAAAAAAAGGTTTTACTGTTTGCGTTTGACTGTGGTCAAGAAAATGATATTAATGCAGCTCTTTCTATTAAGAGATTGATGAAGTATAAAGATATGGCACAGATTGTACATTATAATTCTTGCCCTGAGGAGTTTGTTAATCAGATGGCAAGGTGCTCCTTTGTCATAGCTTCAAGATTTCACGGTATGATTCTTGCAACGCTACTTAAGATAAGGTCTGTAGCAGTATATGATACTATGAAACTTAAAGTGTTATCAGAGAAATATAATATTCCCTCCTTTTCAAAAAAAGGATTAAACCATAAGAGGCTGATTGAAGTAATAGAGAATGAAGATGTTATGAAAGAGTATGATTTTTCTAATGCGAGACTTCATATCGAAAGTTTATGGGAATATATGGAGAGATAATATGAATGTAAAAGTGTCAGTTGTTGTACCTGTATATAACGGGGAAAAAACAATAAAGAAATGCCTCGACTCTCTAAATAGTCAAACATTATCTGAGATGGAGTTTATTATTGTTAATGATGGTAGCACAGATGCAACTCTTTCAATAATAAATAGCTATCCTGATGAGAGGATAAAGGTTATATCCATACAAAATAGCGGCCAAGGAGTTGCAAGGAACAAAGGGGTCCAGCTTGCTACGGGTGAATATATTGGATTTTTAGATGCGGATGATACAATTGAGCCTAATATGTATGAAATAATGCTTAGCAGAGCAAAAGAGTTTTCGGCAGATATAGTTCAATGTGCTATATGTGATATTGTAGGCGATGAAAAAAAGGTGCGGTCAAGCATCGACAGAAATGTCGAAATCAAAAATACCGATACATATATAAAGGATTATTTTTATAATCTTATACATACAAATGAGGTTTGCAACAAGATATTTAAAAGAACATTTTTGAAAGATAACAATCTGTACTTCCTTGATACAAGAAAGGTCTACAGCGAGGATTTGGCGCTTAACCTCGAAAGCCTAAAGTATCTTAAGAGGATTTCTTATGTTTCACTTCCGCTTTATAATTACTATATAACAGAGCAGGGACATTGCAAAAAAAGTCCAATCGAAAGAATAACTAAAATTTGGTGTTTATATAGACAAACCATCAATAATATCAATGGTTTATATAACAAAAAAGCTATAATGAGCATGGCTGTTATTAATACACTTATTTATAGTCTGGATATAGGGGATGCCAGCGAGGCAAAAGCAATTATTACATCTATTGCATTCAAAAGATATTGCATCGCTTCTGCATTATATAAAAGAAAAATAAAGCATATAATTATAATGCTTGCTATAATTCTTTTTCCATATAGATTGAATAGGATAATAATTAATAAATACTTTAAATACTAAATTTGTAAGGGAGGGATTGATTTTGCATAAAAAGAAAATGTCTATAGCGACTAGCTTTTTTATTATTTTGTTTGATACAATAGTGCTAGTAAGTGCTGTTGCTATTTTGTCGTCCTCTCTGTCATATCCATCATTTTTAAGCCATCGTTATCAAATGCTTTCTCAGACTGTAAGTGAAACTGTATTGGGATATGTCGATGATGGGGATGCGCAAAATTATCTTTCAGGGAGAAATAATGCTAAGCATATCGAGCTTGGAAATAACATAAAAAACTTAAAGCAAAATATCCCTTATATAGATAATATTTTTGTCTTTCAGGTGACACCCAAAGGCTTATATACTATTTATGAGTCTAATTCAACTTCAATTCGTGGCGGACTTGGTGAATTTACAAGTTTTAGCAAGGAGTGGACTGATTATAGGGACAAACTCATTGCTGGTGAAGTGGTCACAAAAGCCAGGGGTTACGAAAGAAGCGGAATCACATTGTTTTACTGCAAGCCTATATATAAGGATGTTTATGTAGCAGTTGGTGTTTCGGAAGCGTTAATCACAAGCGAAAAGGACAATTTTAGGAAAAACATAAGCCTTTCTGTGGGACTTATAGGTGCAATGATATTGATTATTACCTCAATGTTTATAAACAAAAAGGTTGTTAGGGGCATAAGAAAAATAAAATTACTCCTTAAAAAAACATTTGAAACCGCCCCATTGGGAATGGTAGAGGAAATCACTCAAATTGACATTAACTCGAATAGTCTACTTGAAAATATCTATAGAAGCTTTGTAAAGATATATACGGCAAAAGTAAGGTTGGATGCTATACTAGGGCTTATGAAACGTATGGATAACTTTACTATGGAACATATTGATAATTCACTTCGGTATACCATATTGCTTGTAAACGAAATGAGAAAGCTTACTAAATATAAAGAGCTTATTACTGATAGGGATTTTGAAAACTTAATTCTTGCTACTCCTCTTCACGATGTAGGTAAGCTTGCAATACCACATGAGATTATGTTCAAACCCGGGAAGTTTACAACTGAAGAATACAATAAATCGAAGAATCATGCTTTATTAGGCAGCAGAATAATTGAGGAAATGTACTTAAAAGAATCGAAAGAAGATTATCTCGAACTGGCAAGAATACTAGCTCTTAATCATCATGAAAGGTGGGATGGAACTGGCTATCCCAAGGGATTAAAGGGAGATGAAATTCCTCTTTTTGCAAGAATATTGTCTGTGTGTGATGTTTTCGATGCACTTTTATCAAAGCGTGTTTATAAAGGGGCATATTCTTTTGATAAGTCCTTTGAAATAATTATGGAAGAAAAAGCCAGGATGTTTGATCCTGATATAGTTAGCGTGTTTTTTGCATCAAAAGAACAATTACATAATTTGCACAAAGAAATCTCTACAAATTGAGGTGGTAGAATTGAAGGGTGAATATAGGAAAAGAACCCTAAAATACAGAATACTAATTCTTCTTGTCTTTAGTGTTTTTGTTATGGATCTTCTTATTTGCTTGATATGCGGTTACACGTATACAACGAGTATGAAGGATGAGTACAATAGTGTAGGGGAGAGTATAGTAGGCACAATTGCAAATTCTATTGATAGAGAAGATGTTGATTTGTGGCTATCCGGTGGGGAAAATTCTGAATATGAGGAAGTTCTGCGACAACTTGTTCTGATACGAGAGTCTGCGCTTGATATAGAGGTTTTGCAAGTTTATCGAATGAACTATAATAATATGACTGTTGTCTTTGATGCAAACAATCATGTTAGGGGAGAAAATATAGCCTACCCTCAACCACTGTACCAAGTAATGGAAAGGCTTAAAATTGGTCAGGATGTAGCAACTGTATTTACAAATAACCCACCAGCAATAATTAATTTTGCAATTATTAATAGTGAGAGTCCACCCATTTATGCAATAAGCAAAATTAACATGAGTGCTATGTATACAGAGCGAGATGCCTTTGTAAAAAAAGTGTTTTTTATAATTACTTTATCATCAATATTATTGATACTTATTTCTAGTATTTATATGGATCGTCTTTTGATTGTTCCATTAAATAAAATTGAGGAAACGCTAAGAAGATTTGCGGAGGACAATACAACAGGAGACGAGACAAAAAAAGCCCTTGATGAAATAAAGGATCATAACATTAAGGAAATATATGAAATAAAGGAAAACTCTATGGTTATTTGTGAGGATGTCGGAATAAAAGCTAACGAAATAAAAGAGCTTGATCAAAAAATTATCCAGAAAATGCAAGTCATAATAAAAGAATTTGAGGATGAAGAAATAAAGTAGCTCTCTACTTTTATTACAATATAGAATCTTAACGCACATAAGAATGGAGAACTACTTATGATGGATATCTTCGGCTTTAGGATGCCTTTTTTAAAAGCGGACAAACAAATCAGCATAGTACAAATAACAGTACTGTTTTTTACTATTGTCATTGTTTTATTTGCTACGGTATTTGTAATCCAATTCAATGCTAATAAAATTATTAACGAAAAAAACAAGGCTATAAGCAATTATGCTTTATGTATGGAAAGTGCCGAAAAATTACATTCCGGAACAGAAGCTCTTACTATTGAAGCTCGTTTGTTTGTTTCAGGAAAAGGGACAGAGCATTCTTATCGTCACAGGGATGAAATTCAAAAGGACAGGGGAGGACGCGCGGTAGCGCAACTTGAAAAATCCGATGTTGATAAGGATGCTATTAAGGCATTAAGTGAGGGTTATTCTTTTGCCGAAGAACTCAGGCAAAGAGAGATGCTTGCTATGGCATTGGTTGCTAACACTTATGTCTATAATAATGAAACAATGACGGAAGAATTGTCATCTTTTCCAATTCCAAATGACTATGCACAGCTCTCAAATGACGAACTTATCAAAGCGGCAGAGGGCTTAGTTTTTGGAATTGATTATATTATCCTCAAAGAAAAGGTAAGCAATAAAATAGATGCTTGTATTGAGCGTGCAAAAAATGTCCATTATCAGCAGTGGAAAGATAGCAGTGTCATATATCAAAAATATAGACAAGCTCGTAATTTTACGCAGGGCATATTGTTTGTGTTAATGATGCTT
>JAQVYH010000044.1:9586-18328 GCA_029004515.1 Eubacteriales bacterium
AGTATGGTAAGGTCTGCTAGCGATAATAAGCCTATGAAAAAAAGCATAATAAAGTGTTATAGTTATATGGCGGATGCATATAACGATATGAGAGCAAAGCTCAATACCCAGATTCAGCAGATTCAGGTTTCAAGTGATGAAATTGAAACAAGTATGAGAGCAACAGGCGCATTTACCTCAACTTATGATATTGGGGAAAACAGATATACTATTCACCAGCAATTAGCAAATGAACTTAACATCAGTGAAGTTTATACCGAAATGCCAAATGATTTCCTCAATGCTATTATGCCGCTTATGGATGAGGAGGACAACAATAAAGCACAATCATTTTTTAGTCAAATCTTAAATGGCATCCCAAGCGGTGAAATAGAGATAAAATTAAAAGCTAAAAATAATTCATATGAATATATGAGATGCTCATATCGCAGTGTTGCTCACGAAGATAATAAACCAACAAGTGCGATTATTACTGTTGCCAATATAACTGCAGAAAAGAATCAAAAGATATTTTATGACGAATATACGATGTCTATAGAAAAACGTGCTTTGAATAAAAATGGAACCTTCATATTGATTGATGTTACTAATCAAAAACTATTGAATTTCACCCAGTATGGTGACCAAGAATCCCAAAAGAATACCGCAGATACGCTGGAAGAATTATGTGAATTATTTGACAAGTTTGAGCTGCGTACCAATAACCATGATAAATTTATAGATGTTTATAATAAAGAAAAATTAATGCAGCAGTTTGAACTTGGCAACCTCCAGTCAATTACCTATTGGAGAGGGAAAATCCCTAATGGAACAGCATATCAGGTTGAAATGATTGCATTTTTGGTTGCTAATCCAACCACTGGTAATATTGAATTAGCTATGCAGTTGTATGTAAAAGGCAAAGCTGATGAAATTAAATCATCAGAGGATAAAACAATTTTGTTTATTCAAACTCCGAGTCAGCAAAGGGATATTTTGGTTGATGCATTAAAGACATCCTTTGGTTTGACTGTTGCAGATACCTGTAGTGATGCAAAGCTTCTTTTCGAGATGAAGAATGAGTATAGTATTATTATTTTTGATCTGTCTACCGAAAAAGAAAATCCCTTTGAATTTATCCGTGAGATAAAGGAAATCTGCGGGAATACCCCATTCCTTGCAATCACAGACGGGAGCATCCCTCAGTCAGTTAAAGCCATTGAGGAGGGAGTTGCGGATATACAGAGTATGCCTATAAATACGACTTTAATTAAGCATCGCATAAACAGTATCTTATCTAAACAGGACGCACTTCTAACAGTTAGAAATGATGCTGATCATCGAGACGAAATAACTGGACTCCATCGCAAAGGCGCATTTATTACGCTTGCTAAAGAAATTATAGGCAATGCTGCTGAGAACGAAAAATTCGTTCTGATGTGTATGGACATAGCTGACTTTAGAACCATTCACACTCGTTTTGGTAACGAGAGAGGGGACGAGATATTAAGAACCATAGGGGATGCAATAAATAGTGTAATAAAGGGAACTATAGGCGTTGCAATGATTGCAAGAGCTGATTGGTTCTATGTCATGGTTCCAAATGACAGCTGTTTAATAGATGAAATAATAAGTCGTATCACGACATTGAATTTTGGGCTTCCGGTAGACGTTTTTGTGCGCATTGGAATCTATCATGTTGAAGTCAATGAAACTATCGAAAGCATGATGAATAAAGTTCTTCTGGCAATCAATTCAATTCGTAATAACCCAAGTCAGAAGGTTGTCGTATATAACCAAAACATGCTTGAGGCATTTGCATTCAATCAACGGATAAAGGTTGATTTCGAAAATGCGATGAAGATGAATCAGATTGTTCCATATTATCAGCCTAAGTACGATTATGAAAATGGTTATTATATAGGTAGTGAGGCTTTGGCAAGATGGATTCATCCTGAACTCGGATTCTTGCAATCTGATAAGTTTATTTCCGTACTAGAAAACGAAGGGTTAATATCCGAGCTTGACCTATATATATTAGAAAAAGTTTGTCATCATCAAAGAAAATGGAAGGATCGGGGGGTACCAACACTTCCGGTGTCTGTAAATCTTTCGCAAGTTGATTTTACAGAGCCTAGCCTTTCCGAAAAAGTACTTTCTATTATAGAAAAGTATAATCTGTCAGGTGAAGATATTCGTTTTGAAATCACAGAAACATCCTATGTAAATGATCCTAGTGTGCTTGTTGAGTTTATTGACGCAGTACACAAAAAAGGATTTTTTGTTGAGATGGATGACTTTGGAACCGGATATTCATCTCTTCAGATGCTTGACGAAATTAATTTTGATGCGCTCAAGCTTGATATGAAGATGACGAATAGTATCAATAATAAGGGTGAACACATATTAGGCGCTATTATTCGTATGGCAGGATGGCTCAAGATGGATGTTGTGGCAGAAGGTGTAGAGACTGAAAATCAGGCAAATTATTTATATAATTTGGGTTGTACATATATGCAAGGATATTATTTCTCAAAGCCTCTCCCAGCTCCTGCATACAAGGAATTATTAAAGGGGAAAAAGGTAAAGGTTTATAACAATAAATCAACGCAGATCGTAGAAAAAGGAGTAAGCCTAGAAAAGCCTTCTACATTCGATGCAAATGATATAGGCGCATTTCTTACAAACATTAGAGATATCTTCTTTTATATTACTTCTCAAAATTATACCCAAAATCGTTATTATATAATGGAATGTGATAATTTTGAATACAATACAGCCGCACCAAACGGTATTTATGATGATTTAATAAGCTCAATTATCCCAAAACTCCATCCAGATGATAGACAAATGTTCGCTGTTACATATAGCCGAGATAACATCCTTTCGTTATTTGAGGAGGGGCAGACTAAATTTAATCATGTCTGTAGACATATGGGCGGAGACGGTGAGTATCATTGGATTCGTACTAAAGTTTTAGTTTATCGTGATTCTAGTGGCGATGTGAGAGGCTATACCCTCACTCGGAATGTTGATGATGAATATAAAAGCCGAAGCAATTCCGAGCGCTATAAGAATGTTATTTCTGGTATGTCAAAGGCTTTTGTTCTTGTGTTTGAAATAGATATTCAAAAGGGTTTAATGAAGACAATACATATGCCAGAAGAGCAGCAAGAATATATTACTCCAATATCAAATTTTGAAAGCTCGTTGCAAAAGTGGGCAGAAAAGGATATGAATCCAGAAGAGTTTGAAAAGTATCAATATTTTTGGGATTTTAGCGATATTACAGAGCGTATCAATACAAATACAAACACTTCTATTGTATTTAACAGTAATAGTATAGGTTGGCAGATGGCAAGTCTTGTTGATCTTGAACGAGATAATAACGGCAAGGTAACAAAGGTGTTGTGGTTCTCTCAGAATATTGATGAAAAAGTAAAACAAGAGAAGAAGACCGAAGATGTTAAAGATGCATTTGTTGAGTCTTATGATATGGCATATCAAATTGATATCGATATTAATAAGTGCTATGAAATTAAGAGGAATGAAAAGGTTAGGGCGATTGTTTCTCAGGTTGGAGATGTTGGAGAGATTATCCATACATTTATCACACATGGAGTTGATCCAGGATACCAGGCATTTATGTACGACTTTGTAAACCTTGAAACATTAAATCAGAGGCTTGAAGGTAAAAAGCGTATCTCTGCTGAGTTTGAGGGACAATTATGCGGATGGATTAGGGCGGATATCGTTCCAATTACTTATTCTGAGGATGGAAAGCTTAAACAATTTATATTCGGTGTCAACATGATTGGAAAAGAAAAGCTTGCCGAATTAGACAGTATGACAGGATTGCTTAATAGCGGTACAAGTCAGAAACAGATTGAAAAGATGTTAAAGTCAGGGGATGTAAAGGGTGGCGCATTGCTTATTGTAGATATGGATGAACTTAAAACAATCAATGACACCAAAGGTCACCAAGCCGGCACAGATGCAATAGTAGGAGTAGCAGATTGCATTAAAAACAAATTCCGCTCAACTGATATTATTGGCAGATATGGTGGCGATGAATTTATTGTATTCTTAAAAGGATATGAAGATCGTGAGAAGCAACTTAAGGAAAAAGTACAAAGCTTACTTACGGATATTGCAACAAGTGAGTTTATAGAAGGTTGCACCGTTACTTGTACAATAGGTATTGCTTTGGTAGATGATGAGGCGACAAGCTTCAAGAAATTATTCGGCCGTGCAGACTATGCCCTATATAATGCTAAAAAGAATGGCAAAAATACTTTCGTATTGTATTCTGAATGATTAGATACACTTAAGGTGGAAAAGGAGTTATCCAATAATAGGATAACTCCTTTTTTTGTTGTCATCTGAAGCTCAAAATAATCATATATAACAAAAAACAGTTCATCAACGGATGAACTGTCAGCGTGTCGATAAACCTATAGACACGCTGGCAGACTGCGAAAAAGGAAGTTAAATTCGGCATTCCCGACATCGTCGGCGTACGAGGGTACGGTAGAGGTCGGGAAGGGTGAAAGCAAGCAATGGCGTAGGTTTTTCGATAAAACCTACGCCATTGTAATTATATATTATTATTTTTTATAGAACATGCAAGAGATAAATATTTTCTATTTTGCTTGTGGTTGAACGACTTTTTCGACGGTCTGGCAGTTCATCAACGGATGAACTGTTTTTTGTTTGATAAAGCAGAGTTCTATCTATTAATGCTTCAGATAGTTATTTAATGCGAGAAAAAGCATGTTTGCAGTAATAATTATTATATGCGTTGTTACGCTTATTTAACTTCTCCTTCTAAAAGTGACACTATTGCAATCTTAATTTTTTAGTATCTCTTGGTAAGGGCAAAGTGGCTCTATATTAGTGGAATCCCTAAATAAGAACGCCTTAACAGAGGTAGCAGATGAAAGCTCTGCAGCAGTAAATGACACAGAATTGCCAATTGCACTTTTCATGCTAATTAGTTTATTCCCATCATATGCAGCAATTAGAAGAATAGCAGAACCATGAGTGAACTCCGCACTTACTGCAACACCATTTTCACCGTAGAATGAGTCAATAACTTTACCGGACAAATCTTCAAATGGTAGTATCGACAATTCTTCAAGCAACACTTCAAACTTTTGCGGGTTGATTGGATTTGATGCCCCAAATGTAATGTCCCTCTTTATGGATGTTGCGCCTGCTGTATCGGTAGCGATGGCATGAAGTATATGTCTTCCCGGTTGTGGATTATCCCATCGGTATTTAAATAAGTTTGAGGTGCCAACCCTTGTTGCTTCACCAAGCAAGATTGAATCAGCATACACTTCTACCTTAGCAACGTCATCATCATAATCCTTTGCATTGACTGTGATGATAGACTCTCCATTGGCAATACCACTTGCTGTGACCCACAGAATAGATGGTGTGAAATTATATGGATCATAGAGAGTAAGTGTTTCCACATCGATTGACTTGAATTGATTCCTATCACGGTCTGTTCTGAATGGTGCCATAGGAAGGTTTGCACTGTTTACTAAATTAAGTGTTGTATAGTTTCCAACAAGTGCGGGGCTATCCTCCCATGCATAGCGCACCTTTGGTGTGCCCGTTACAGAGGAAGTGTCAACAAGAATCGTATTATTCGTAAGTGACACTTCGATATCTCGAAATACGCCATCATCACCTGCGATTTTAAATCCTTTGATTGATTTATCATCAATTGTTTTTAGCCCTCCTGCAACATCATTGAAGTATATAGTCATCAGGTCGCCCTCTTGCATAAAGTGGTCGTAAGACGGACTTTTCCAAATTAATGTTGCATCAGAAGGGTTTGTGAGGTGTTGCAGAGCAAGCGAGCTCCTTACGGAAATCGGTAATTTGTCCGAAGGGTGAATACCTGTTGCATGACCTGTATCTACGCTGATTACGGTTACTACATTGTCAAATGTCTTGGATACATTGTATTGTCCCTCGCGTACGCCTGTGGAGTCACGTGCATCCTTATATGTCTGTCTAAAGTTAAATATGGGGAGCTGTATCACAACGAAATTCAGACTATCGTCTTTCCATGTGTTTCTCCAACTGTTGATTAATGCAGTCATCATCTTTTCATAGTGGAATACATGTCTTGTGTCGCTTTCGCCCTGATACCATAGAACGCTTCCGATTGTATAGTCACGCCATGGATATATCATTCCGTTGTAGTGGTTTGCGATATACTGTTTGTCAGCAGCAAGATCAGGATCGTAATTATATGCTGCTGCGTCCACCCACTTGGTGATTGTGCTACCACCAACAGAACCCTTTATCAGTCCAACAGGAACCTCGCCGTTTTGACTTAGGTAATAATCTCTTCCTGATAAAAACCCTACTGCCGAAAATCTGCAAGCTGCCGAAGGAGTAGCGACAGTCCAGTACCCCAATGGAATGTCATCTTTTGTAGAGCCATAGGATGTTTCAGGCTGAACAAACAGACGTATGTCCTCATAGGTTTTATCTGCGAGTGGCAATAGATTGCTAAACGAGGTTAGTGCATAAGCCATATTTGACTGACCACTGCACATGATAAGCTCACCGATAGCAACATCCTTAAATACAGTTGTAACGCCTTCGCTCGTGCTGATGGTGAGTGTCGTGCTCTTTGTTGCAGGCTGAGCAGGTAGTGTTACCTTCCATTTGCCTGATTTTACTTCCGTGCTTGCTGTAGCACCGTTCAAGGCAACATCAACGGTTACACCGTTTATACCTGTGCCTGCAATGGAAATTGGTTTGTTACGCTGCAGGAGCATTCCGTCCGAATACATTCGTGGCAAGAAGATGCCATCAACTACGATATGTACCACATTTGAGTATCCTGCCTGCCCTTCTGAATTTATAGCTTTTGCCACGATATCATAATTACCGCAAGGCAAGTTTGATAGAGTAAAACTATAAGTACTTCCGGTTTTTTCTGCAATTAAGGTGTCATTTGCATAAAATTCAACTCTTGAGATTTCCTTGTCGTTGGAATCCTTTGCATATCCTTCAAACTTTATTGCGGAACCCTTTAGATTATAGCTTTGGATAGGCGAGGTCATAACTGATGTAACATATGATTCCTGCATCTGTCCGAGGAACAGGTTGTCGGCATATACAATGCCTGTTTGAGATGCTGCATGGATACCGTATGTTCTTATGAAAGATGTACTTATATAATCTGCTGGAGAAGACACAACATCATTAATTGTGCTGAGTTTCTCGCCGTCCATATAGAGCGTAAGCGTTTTTTCAATAAAGTCATATCTTGCTTCAACATGATACCATTTGTTCACTTCGTATGTAAGATCATTTCCATTTTCATCTTTAAAAGTAAAGGACCCCTCTTTACGCTGGTATTTTATTTTACCGTCGTTTGAGAATATAAAGGCATTATAGGGCGCAGCAGGTGTTTGGTATGCAAAAACATAGCGTGTTTCATTTGTAGTTGAAAATGCAACATCCATACTTGCAACGATATTATTTATTGGCATATCAAGTCTATCAATATTAAAATTTATGGTTGCCGGTGTCATCGAACCATTTATTGAGTTAATTTGTAAATGATAATCGTCTGTTGCTTTACCAAACATGCCGTTTGCACTTTGCACTGTTCCACCGCTTGATATACTGATTACAGGCGAATATGCCCCTGGGAGGGTTATGCCTGTTGTTGAGGTATATACCTCGCTGCTTGTGAATTGATTAAAATTATAGTCCCACTTTTTTGCTACAATGGGCTCAGTCTGCTCGGACAAATCTGCAACACGCATGCTGATACTCGGCGAATCAGCTGACTCGGACAAGGCATTATATGCTCGTGCAAAAACGGTGTAGTCAACTACCTCTGCTCCGCTCCATACAGCGGCAAAGGGCGCAACGTTTGACTCGCAGACTTTATTACCGTTAGCATAATACTCAACCTTTGTGATGGTCGTATTGTCACAGGTTGCATCCGCTGTCAACTGGATGTCCTTGCCCTGATAAATCTTATATCCTTCTCTAGGTGACAGTAGAGTCACGGTTGGCACGGTATTTGGTATGCGTACCTTTTCTTTTAATACAACAGATACTTCGTCGCCCACGCTATACTCTGTTGCATTGCTTCGAGGCGTTACTGAGAACTGAATGTACTTACCGTTGTCCTCTGGTGTTAATGTGTAGTCAACCTTAGTACCTGCTGAAATGGGAACAGTTTGAATCGTGGTAACATTTGTTGTAAATGCACTATCATCTGCTCTTCTCCAAGTAGCTGTTGAGCCAGCCTCGATACTTGTTCCAGCACCGGTAAAGGTAGAGTAACTACCTTGCAGAGTATTACCTACAAGTCCCTTACCGGAAATGGAAAGACCTGTAGCTACTGGCTTGCTGGCAACTGGAGTAAATGTTGTGCCTGTAGGGAATGCATTTTTAAAGGCATCTGTATCATATCCAGTGCCATTTGCAGGATAAAATACATTAAGCTTTGTTACTAAATTAAACACGCTTGTACCAAATGTTGTGGGAGCTGTCTTACCCTCAAATGTCATATTGCGAAGAGCACTGCATCCGCTGAAGGCGGAGTTACCGAAACTGGTTATAGAGCCCTTGAATGTCATATTTACCAACTTGTTGTTATTTTGCAACACGCTGGCAGTGACAACGCTCACTCCTGCTGGGAAGGTACAATCAGTGTATCTTGTTATAGCAAATGCATTATTGTTAATTGTTGTTACGCCACTTGGGATTGTT
>JAQVYH010000045.1 GCA_029004515.1 Eubacteriales bacterium
GAGAGAATTCAACTTAAAACAAAACTGACTCCGTTTGAAAAACGAAGTCAGTATGTTGCTTGAAAATTTAATATTAACTACCATAGGCTGTCTTTTTTGTACTGTCTGCACAAATTGGGGCAGTTCAGATTCTTCTCTTATGCTCGATTTGTGCTGTGAACTTGGTATCAGTGTAAATGAATTATTAAGTGGGGAGAAGATAAAAATGGAAAATTATGATAAAAGAACCGAAGAACTTTTGCTTGAAATGGCAAACAAAGAAAATCAGCACAACAAACGACTTATGACAGCAATGTGGACTATTATGATAGTTAGCGTAGTTGCCCTTTATGCTATAATAGCTGTTGTAACAACCCTAATTCCCGAAGGTCCAATCCAGCTTGTTATTATTATAGTAACTTTAATTCTATTCATGATTCCTTGCTTTATTGCTTTGAAGTTAGAGACAGAAGCGGGATTTTATGAATGCAAAAATTGTCATCACAAGTTTGTTCCAACTTATAAAGAGGTTGTAATGGCAATGCATACAGGAACAACAAGACACTTGAAATGCCCTGAATGTAGTAAAAGAACCTGGTGCAAAAAAGTTTTAAAATAAGTCTTGACTCTCCCCTTGGAGTATGCCTTAAGATGTTTAACGGAGGTGATAATTATGTTTTCTATCGGTGAATTTTCAAAACTCGCAAAGACTACAATTAAGACACTTCGCTTCTATGATGAAATAGATCTGTTTAAGCCAAGCCATATAGAGGATAATGGATATCGTTATTATTCTATAGCAGACTTAAATAAGCTCTCTATGATTTTAGAATTGCGAGAGGTTGGGCTTTCTATCAATGATATTAAAACTGTCTTGAATGGAGCCGAGCTTAAATCTGTTTTAGGTAAAAGAGCCTCAGAAATTGAAAAAGAAATCGAGAAAAACCATAATGACATCTCTTTAATAAAAAATATTTTAAGTCGTATAGACAAAGGAGAATCAGTTATGGAAAAGTATCAAGCAAGGGAAATTACAGTCCCAGAATTTAATGTGTACTACAAGCACGGAGTTATTGAGAATATATCAAAGTTAGTTGACTTTGTTCTATCTGCAGGTGCAGAATGTAGTGAAAATAACCCAAACTTAAAATGTGTGGGTTATTGTTATATCACCTATGAAGCACCTGGCTATCAAGAAGAAAATGTTGAGCTTGAATATGTTGAAGCAGTTGAAGAATTGGGTAACGAGAGTGAAAACATCAAGTTTAAAATATCACCTGAGATTCACGCAATTGCAGTAACTCATAAAGGCACGTATTCAAAACTTAGTGAAGCCTATGCCTATGCGGCAAATTATGTAAAAGAAAAGGGGTATACGATTTCTGATAAGATTCGAGAAGTCTATATCCACGGATGTTGGGACAGAGAAAACGAAGAAGATTATGAAACAGAAATTCAAATCCCAGTAAAATAAAAGAAATAATAAGGGGTGAGAAAATGAAAAATTACATTATAAGACCTGAAACACCAAAAGATCATAGAGAAGTAGAAAATCTCGTGAGAGAATCATTTTGGAATGTATATCGCCCTGGCTGTTATGAGCATTACTTAATACATGTATTGAGGGATAAAAATGAATTCGTAAAAGAACTTGGTTTTGTTATGGAGCAAGATGGCAAAATCATTGGTCAGAATGCATTTACAAAAGCTGAAATAAAGGCAGATGATGGCAGAATTATCCCTGTACTCACTATGGGACCAATCTGTATCACACCTGAATTAAAGCGCAAGGGATACGGCAAAATTTTGCTTGACTATTCATTGGAAAAAGCGGCTGAGCTTGGATATGGTGCAGTGTGCTTTGAGGGTAATATTGACTTTTATGGAAAAAGTGGATTTGTTGTTGCAAGTACAATGAACATTCATTACGATGGCGAGCCACGAGAAGCGGAAGTACCATATTTTTTGTGTAAGGAGCTAAAGAAAGGATATCTTGATGGAATAGAGGGAACATTTTATCAGCCTATGGCAGAATATGTTGATGAAGATAAAGCCGAGGCTTTTGATAAGCAATTTCCATATAAAGAAAAAATGAAGTTACCGGGTCAGCTTTTTTAAGTTTTTGAGAAGATTATGAACAAATAAATCTGCATAATAACTTGTTCTGATTGCTAGATTAATCAGAAATGCTAAGTGGCAGAATATATAATAATTGGCGGTGGAGGGCAGTTCGAGGCATTCCACCGTTAGTTGTTTTAATAATTAATCTTCCTTATATTGATGACTTAAATTTTTTGCAATTAATGTAAAATAAGCTTGACATTTTATTAAGTGAGTATTATAATAATGTAAAAGTTACTTTACATTAAGGAGGTTATTGTTTGGAAAATAATATAAAGACTTTGCGAAAAAGCAAGAATTACACCCAAGATGATTTGGCAGAAGCAGTTGGAGTTACAAGGCAGACAATCATTTCTATCGAATCGGGAAAATACAATGCCTCACTTCAATTAGCATTTAAGATTGCAAATTATTTTGGAGTAAAAATCGAAGATGTTTTTATGTATAAGGAGGATTAATATGGATTTTAAAAAGAGACTAAAACAAAGGCTTACTTTATCAATATTCTATATTGTATTAGGTATTGTAATTATTATCGTAGCCAATGTAACAAAAACAAACAATGACTTTGTATCATCTTTTGGACTGATTTTGGCAGTTATCGGTATAGGACAAATTAGGAAAAATTCATTGATTGCAAGAAGCGAAGATAGAATTAAAAGGCAAGAAATCAGAGAAACAGATGAAAGAAACCTCGAAATAATGCACAAGGCAAAAAGTTTAACATTTTCATTATTTATAATTATAGCTGGTAGTGCAGTTATTGTTTTACAGCTAATGAATAAGCCTGAGCTTGCACTTCCAATTGCGCAAGTTGTGTGTGTTTTTCTAATGCTTTATTGGGTTAGTTATTTCATAATAAGAAGAAAATATTAGATAAGGTGAATTAATATGACAGACATTCAAAAAAATTTATTTACAATGCAAGATTTGTCTTATAGAGATTTTCATGCAAGGCTTATGCCCACTATTGATAAAGACACTATTATTGGAGTTAGAACTCCCCTGCTTCGTAAGTATGCAAAAGAAAATTTCAAAGAAGCAAAATATATTGACTTTTTGAAGGATTTACCTCATACTTATTATGAAGAGAACAATCTCCACGGATTTATTATTGAGCAGATAAAGGATTATGATAAATGCATAGAAGAAATAGAAAAATTCTTGCCTTTTATTGACAATTGGGCAACCTGTGATTTGATGCATCCAAAGATTTTTAAGAGCCATCTGCAAGAGCTTTTACCCAAAATAAGGGTTTGGATTGCATCGGATAAAACATATATTATCCGCTTCGGTATTGGTATGTTTATGTGTTATTATTTGGATGATGCATTTAATGCTTCGTATCTTGGAATGGTTGCTGATATCAATTCCGATGAGTACTATGTTAAAATGATGATTGCATGGTATTTTGCCACAGCCCTTGCCAAGCAATATGATGATGCAATTTCTTATATAGAAGGACAAAAACTTTCTAAATGGACTCATAATAAAACAATTCAAAAAGCTGTTGAGAGTTATAGAATCACAGAAAATCAAAAGGCTTATCTAAAAACATTAAGGTTATAAAGAGGGGTATTATAGTGATAATAAGAAGAGCTGAAAATAGAGATTTGAACGGAATTAATAATCTTTTGCGTCAGGTACTTATGGTACATCATGAGGGAAGACCCGATATCTTCAAGTCTTATGGCAAAAAGTATACTGATGAGCAGCTTATAAGTATAATTGCAGACGATTCAAGTCCTATTTTTGTAGCTGATGATGACGGCGAGATTGTTGGCTATGCTTTTTGCATTCTCCAGCAGTATATAGGCAATAGCATACTCACTGATATAAAAACACTATATATTGATGATCTATGTGTTAATGAAAATTATAGAGGCAAACATATTGGCAAAATTTTATATGAGTATGTGAGTAGTTATGCAAAAGAGTTTGGGTGCTACAATCTGACTCTTAATGTCTGGTCATGCAATGAAAATGCCATGAAGTTCTATGAAAAAATGGGACTTTCCCCTCAAAAAACTGGTTTGGAACAGATATTATAAAGAACCTATTTATGTAATCCTTTAGTGATTTTATGGATATAGTGTTGGATATGATGCGAAATAGGAGGGCAATATGAAAAATAAAACTGTTTTATTAACAATAATTTCTTGTGCTTTGGTTTTAATTCCAATGCTGGTTGGATTTATCCTATGGGATAGATTACCAGAGCAAATGGCGACTAGCTATGGACTTAACGGAGAGGTAACCGGATATAGCAGCAAGCTTTTTGCAGTTGTTTTCCTGCCCCTAATTCTGATAGCTAGTAACATTCTTTGCATTGTTTTAACAGTTGCAGACCCAAGGCGAAAGAATATAAGTAATGCTGCTATAGGAGTAGTTTTATCAATTATGCCCCTTTCCTCAATTTTTTGCGGAGTTCTAGCATACAAAGATGCGCTTGGGCTTAACATAAATGTTGCAAGATTTGCTACTGCATTCCTCGGAATTGTGTTTACAATCGTTGGATTTATTCTCCCAAAATGCAAGCAGAATTACACAGTAGGAATTAAAGTTCCATGGACACTACATAGTGAAGAAAATTGGAATAAAACCCACGCTTTTGGTGGTAAAGTCTGGATTGTTGGCGGTGCGATTATGACTATTTTAGGTATTCTCGGCTTTGAGAAAGTGATGGTTGCCGGGATTTTGATTCTTGCACTTTTGCCAATGGTTTATTCATATGTTTACTACAGAAAAAACGAAAAAGATAAACAAGATGGGTAAACTTGCTTTGGGAAATTACGATGACCGAGGTGTAATATGGTGTATGGCATTTTATTCAAAATGAAGTGTTAGGTATGGCGTAACTTCTACGCCTGCAATCGTTGTAAATGATAACGTTGTGGTTATGGGCAAGGTACTTAGAGTAAAAGAAGTGGAAGAACTTTTGACTAATCATTAAGGAGGTAAATATGGCATCAAAAAGATATGCAAAAGTATATGAAGAAATATGTGTTGCTTGCGGAACTTGTATCAAAGTCTGCCCAAAGTTTGCAATAAATGTGCCTAATGGTTGCTTTGCGGTGGTTGAAAAGGAGATATGCATTGGTTGTGGCAAGTGCAAAAAGGTTTGCCCGGCAGAATGTATCGGATTGGAGGATAGAGGATGAAAAAGCGTTGGTATGATTATTTATGGATATGGAGTATTGTCTATTTCTCTCTCGGATTTTTCAACATCCTATTCGCTTGGCTTGGAATGATAGACTTTTTATTGCCACTTGGTATCTCTATCTTTTTGGGGAACAAAAAGTTTTGCAATAGCTTTTGCGGAAGAGGTCAACTTTTTTCAAAATTGGGTACTGACTGCAAATGTTCTCTAAACGTATCTGCCCCGAAATGGCTTTCAAAAAGATGGTTCAGGCTTTCGTTTTTGGCATTTTTCCTTACAATGTTTGGCAATATGATATTCCAGACCTACCTTGTTGCATCTGGTGCACAGAGTCTTAGAGAGGCAATTAAACTTTTTTGGACATTTAAGGTTCCGTTCGGTTGGACCTATGCTCAAGGAACAGTTATTGACTGGGTAGCGCAGTTTAGTTTTGGATTTTATAGCTTAATGCTTACCTCAACTTTAATTGGACTGATTGTTATGATATTTTACAAGCCAAGAACGTGGTGCACATTCTGTCCTATGGGAACAATGACACAAGAGATTTGCAAGCTAAAGTCGGCATCAAGCAAGGAAGTAGAAAATACTATGAGTAATGAGTTTTAGCTAAAATAATAATCGAAGCAGGAGATAAGGATATATAATTATGAACAAACAATTATGTTTAGAAAAATTACCTTACTATAATCATCTGACAGATGAACAAAAACATACTATCCTAAATCATTGGGTAAAAAAATCATATAAAAAAGGTCAAATTATACACGGGCTCTCGGAAGAATGTTTGGGTCAGTTTTGTGTGATTTCGGGTGAAATAAGAGCATATATCGTATCTGAAGATGGCAGAGAAATAACCTTGTATAGAATGAGAGATAATGAAACATGTGTAATATCGGCATCATGCGTAATTAGTCAAATCACATTTGAAACACAGTTAGTAGCCGAAACAGACTGTGAGATGTATGTGCTAGGTTCTGGGGTTTTCTCAAAACTGACAGAAGATAATATCTATGTTAAATGCTATATGTATGAGCTTTTAACAAAGCGATTCTCAAGAGTTATGTTTGTTATGCAACAGATCATTTTTCTGGGCTTCGATAGGCGTTTGGCATCTTTTTTAATTTCAGAGTATGAAACAACAAATAGCATAGAAATAAGAATGACACATGAACAAATTGCAATGCACACAAACTCTGCTCGTGAGGTTGTAGCACGAATGCTAAAACGCTTTTCCAACGATGGATTAGTAGAATATAAGCGTGGCGTGATAGTATTAAAAGATTTGCAAGCTCTATATGACATAATGTGATTACATCCCCTCAACAATCGAGGGGATTTCAGACCGTCGAAAAAGTCGTTTAACCACAAGCAAAATAAAAATATCTATCTTTTGCTTGTTCTATAAAAAATAATAATATAAAATTATAATGGCGTAGGTTTTATCGATAAACCTACGCCATTGCTTGCTTTCGCCCTTCCCGACCTCTACCGTACAATCGTACGCCGACGATGTCGGGAATACCAAATTTAACTTCCTTTTTCGTAGTCTGCCAGCGTGTCGATAGGTTTATCGACACGCTGAAATCCCCTCAATAATCGAGGGGATTTTTTATAATGTGACTTAGTCACAGAGAATATCTATAGAATGAATATAATTATTTTATAAGCAAACAAAAGGGGAAATTCTAATGCAATACTTAATCACTTTTTTAGAAGGCTTTATTTCCTTTATATCTCCATGTATGTTGCCAATGCTGCCTATATATATTTCCTATTTTACAGGTGGCAAGGATGAAAAGCGTAAAACCATACTTCATGCACTAGGCTTTGTCCTAGGTTTTACAGTAGTGTTTACATCCCTTGGACTCTTTGCAGGGAGTATAGGTGTATTTTTAAGGGAATATCAACAAGCAGTTAATATCATTAGCGGAATTATTGTTATACTATTTGGACTTTCCTATCTAGAGGTAATTAAGATTCCATTTTTTAAGGGGATGAATGGTAGTCTCAAAATTAATGGAGCGTTTTCTGCGTTTCTCTTTGGACTAATCTATTCTGTTAGTTTGACTCCTTGTGTAGGTGCATTTTTAGGCTCTGCCCTGATGCTTGCATCATCTACAGGTGGCGCAATTAAGGGAACTCTTTTGCTACTGACCTATTCATTAGGCCTTGGAATTCCGTTCGTGGTGTCAGCAATGCTTATAGATAAATTCAAGGGGGCAATTGGCTTTATTAAAAGGCACTATAAAGTTATTAACTTAATAAGCGGAACTTTTTTAATTGTGATAGGAATTATGATGGCATTCGGCATTCTAAATTCACTATTATATCAATTTTCATGAGGTGAGGGTATATGAATAAAATAGTAAAGTATAGTTTGTTTTCAGCTGTATTTGTAGGAGTAATTGTATTGGCAGTAGCCAGTTATAATTACTTAACTACGAATTATAAAGCAGAGGAGAACAATATTCAAAATCAACAGACAGAGGAGCAATTGCAAATTGCGCCGGACTTTCAGGTTCTAAACAATGATGGCAAGACGGTAACCTTAAAGGAGCATTTCGGCAAACCAATTGTTATTAATTTCTGGGCTACCTGGTGTGCACCTTGCAGAACCGAAATGCCGGAATTTAATAAGATCTATGGTGAATATAAGGACGAAGTTACCTTTATGATGGTAAACCTAACTGATGGCCAAAGAGATACGGTTGCGAAGGTAAAAGACTTTATAAAGAAAAGTGGTTATACTTTTCCAATTTATTATGATACAGAATATTATGCGGCGTATGCCTATGGTGTAAACAGCGTACCAATGAGCATATTTATTAATTCCAATGGTGAGATCGTGGATTATTATTTGGGGACTCTTAGTGAACAAAAATTGAGAATGTATATTGACAAAATTATATAACTACCTCAAAGTGTCAATATTGTTTTGAAAAGGTGACTTAGTCACGGTTATAATGATGAAAATGATATATATTGTTATTAAAGAAAGCGAGATGAGTACAATGAAAATCATATTGAATCCTAACAATGAAATTGTAAAAACAGTAAAGGAAGGACTTAATCAGACAGGCGGATATTGTCCCTGTATTCGAGAACAGTCGGAAGAAACCAAATGTATGTGTAAGAGATTTAAGGAACAAGTAGCAGATCCGGATTTTGAAGGGTATTGTCATTGTATGTTATATTATAAATTTAAATAAATAAGGAGATAATAACTATGAAAGAAATCAAATTAACTAAAGAGAATTTTAACAGTGAGGTAGTAAATTCCGACAAGCCGGTACTTATAGACTTCTGGGCAACTTGGTGTGGTCCTTGTCAGATGATTGCTCCAGTAATTGAAGAAATAGCAAACGAGAATGAGAGTATAAAGGTTTGCAAGGTGAATGTGGATGAGCAGCCTGAGCTTGCAAGTGCATTTAAGGTGGCGAGTATCCCAACGATTGTTGTTGTGAAAGAGGGCAAGGTTGCTAACACGGCAGTTGGCTTCATGTCAAAGCAGAGAGTACTAGAACTAATAGAAAGCTAACCCAAACGGGTTTTTGGAGAGTAATTTACAATAGAAATATAACTATAAAGGATGAGATAATATGGGACTTTTAGATTTATTAAAACAAAGAGATATCAATGTATGGCTAGAGGAGTTCAAAGAAACTAAGAACGCAGTTTTGCTCGATGTTAGAACGATTGAAGAGGTTAGGGAGGAACGAATTCCTGGTAGTATAAATATTCCTCTTGATGAGATCAACTCTGTAGCCAATAAAATTCCTGATAAAAGCACACCACTTTTTGTTCATTGCTTTAGTGGTGCTAGGAGTGGGAGAGCAGTAGATTCTCTTAAGAAAATGGGCTACACAAATGCTACCAATATTGGTGGTATATCAAGTTACAAAGGGGAAGTAGAAAGGGGATAAGGTATGAAAGTTGTAATCGTAGGCGGAGTAGCTGGGGGTGCAACTGCTGCCGCAAGAATAAGAAGACTTGATGAACAGGCGGAGGTTATAGTATTTGAAAAGTCAGGATATATCTCCTATGCAAATTGTGGACTTCCTTACTATATAGGCGATGTCATAACAGACAAAGAAGAATTAACCTTGCAGACTCCAAAAGGCTTTTGGGACAGATTTCGTGTTGATGTAAGGGTTCTGCACGAGGTAATTAAAATTAATGCCGATAGTAAAACTGTAACTGTCAAAAACCTTTCAAATGGGGAGGTTTTTGATGAAAGCTACGATAAACTCCTTTTGGCAACTGGTGCAAAGCCTACCAAACCTAATATGGATGGCATCGAAAGCGATCAAATATTCACTCTTAGAAATGTTGAAGACACCTTTAAAATTAAGGAATATATAAATATTAACAAACCAAAATCTGCTACAATAGTTGGTGGTGGATATGTTGGTATAGAGATGGCAGAGAATTTGAGAGCATTAGGACTAGAGGTTACACTTGTTGAATATGCTGATCATATTTTAGCACCGCTTGATTTTGATATGGCAACCTTCGTTCATGCAAAGATGGAAGAAAATGGTGTCAAGCTTATGCTTAATACTGAAGTAAAAGGCTTTTATGATAATTACGGTCAAATCCTTTCCGGAACAACAAAAGGTGATGTCTTATCGGATATGGTTATCTTAAGTGTAGGTGTAACTCCTGACACAAGATTAGCTAAAGATGCGGGAATCGCACTTGGAATAAAGGATAGTGTAAAGGTAAATGACAAGATGGAAACATCTATTCCTGACATATATGCAGTTGGTGACGCTGTAGAGGTTAAGCATTTTGTGACGAATCAGCAAACACTAATCTCCCTAGCAGGTCCAGCCAATAAGCAGGGTAGAATTGCGGCAGATAACATATGTGGTGGAAATAGCACTTACAAGGGATCACAAGGTTCATCGGTAATCAAAATATTTGATATGACTGTAGCAACTACAGGTATAAATGAAACTCAGGCAAAGGCAGCGAAGATTGACTATGAAAAGGTTGTCTTATCTCCTATGTCCCATGCTTCATACTATCCCAATGGACAGGTCATGACGATTAAGGTGCTATTTGATAAGAATACACAGCAGATTCTTGGTGGACAAATTGTGGGCTATGAGGGTGTTGATAAGAGAATCGATGTTTTAGCTACTGCTATGCGTTGTAAAATGAAGGCGAGCGCCCTTGCGGAGCTTGACCTTGCTTATGCACCACCGTATTCATCGGCTAAAGATCCAATTAATATGGCAGGGTTTATGATTGAAAATATCGTTACAGGTCAAGTGAAACAATTCCACTATGAAGATATGGACAAGCTCCCTCGTGATGGTAGTGTAGTTCTTCTTGATACTCGAACACCAGCTGAATATCAAAGAGGTAACGCAGAAGGGTTTGTAAATATTCCTATTGATGAATTAAGAGAAAGACTGGGAGAAATCCCCAAAGGAAAACCTGTGTATGTAATGTGTCAGAGCGGTTTAAGAAGTTACTTGTCAGCGAGAATATTGTCGCTCAGCGGATTCGATTGCTACAACTTTGCAGGCGGTTACAGATTCTATGATGTTATAAGACGGGGAAGAGCAAGTTCAAACAGTGTATATCCTTGTGGGATGGAAAAGTAAAAATTAATTTCAAAAGACAAATCTTACTACCTAATAAGATTTGTCTTTTTATTTGCAATAAATATAGTAACACTGAAGAATTCAATTCATATTATATAATAGAAGGAGTGTGATTATTTTGTTTAATAATAATAGAAACAATTGCAATATTATAGATATGGGTAAAAAGCCTTATATTGTAAATATAAGAGATCTTGCAGGATGTAACAATGCTTTTAGAGTTGCTCTATGGACAGGTGATAGTCTGCAGACAACACTTATGAGCATTAATCCCGGGGATGATATAGGTACGGAAATGCACCCTGCTGTTGACCAATACATTATGGTATCTAATGGCCGAGCAAAGGTGTTCTTTGGAGATGGTAAAGCTAGACTTAGATTTGTAGGCGATGTGGAAAGTAATAACGCTATTTTCATTCCTGCCGGGACATGGCATAATATTGTAAATTCAGGAGGAAGACCGCTTAAGTTAATTTCTGTCTATGCGCCTCCTAATCATCCATACGGAACATATCAGCCTACAAAAATTGAGGAGCGAAAACCAGATACAAAATAGAATCCTTAATAGTCTGTCAGAATCCACCAAATCGACATAAAGTAAGAGCTTGCAAACAAATTAAGTCCCAAAGTGTATGCTTTGGGACTTTTGTGCAGTACACATTTTTGCTGAATTTTCGTAGAAATATTGAAAAAAAAAATTAATGTGATACAATATACTTAAGAATCTATAGACTGAGGATAAAAAAATGAAAAAATGCAGAATAACCGTGATGAAGATGGCACGGTATGATGACTTAATCGAAAAGTACGAGAATCCAATTGAGCACGCATGCGATATGAAGATGGGACAAGTCTTTATTTCTAATAACGGCGAAATACCTGACGGAATGTGTGACTCTGCTTGGGATAGTATGAAATACTTCGTAAAAGAACTTGCAATTGGTGGAGGGAATTTCTATGATGGATGGATGAAGAATAAACATTCAGCAATGATCTCCTGCAATGATGGTTTTCGCCCTGTGAGTTTTTTGATTGAAGCTATTGAGGATTAAGTTATGGATAAAGATACATTGTTTAATTGGATAAGGGAAACATATGGCGTAGAACCTGATTATCCTTGGTTTGATGATAATGCAGTTGTCCGCCATAGAAGTAATAAGAAATGGTTTGGTCTAGTGATGACTATACCTTCTAGTAAAGTTGGACTTCCAACTAACGAAAATATAGATGTTCTTAATATAAAACTTGAGCCTATACTCATATCCTCTTTGCATCATCAAAAAGGTTTTTATCCTGCATATCATATGAATAAAACAAGCTGGATTACCATTGATATTAATTCGGTAGCAGAATATGAAATCAAAATGTTACTTGATATGAGTTATGAGCTAACTAGGAAGGTGAAGAAATGACAAAATATATAGCGTTATTTTTATTAGTTTGTAATGGTTTTTGTTTTGCGGCGTGTGATACAAATGTGAAAACAAAAGGTAACACATATACTAGTATATCAGCCATTGAGGCAAAGCAAATAATGGACACCGAAGAGGACTTCGTAATTATAGACGCTAGGACTGTAGAGGAATATAAGCAGGGTCATATCGAAGGTGCGATTGTGATTCCCGATTATGATATTGCGCAGAAAGCTGAAATTAAAATTCCCGATAAAGATAAACTTATCTTGGTATATTGCCGAAGCGGAAGACGAAGCAAAATTGCATCTCAAGCTCTTGTGGATTTAGGATATACAAATGTCAAAGAATTTGGCGGAATTATAGATTGGGAATATGAGATTGTGAAATAAGGTGAGAAAAAACAAATGAAAAATCTATATTTTATAGGCGGGACTATGGGTGTTGGTAAAACCACAGTAAGCCAAAAATTAAAAGCAACACTTCAAATAGTATTTTCCTTGATGGAGATTGGTGTTGGGATTCTAATCCCTTTCAAGTGACGGAAGAAACCAAGAAAATGGTAATAGACAATATATGTTATACACTTAATAATTTTATTAAGTGTTCTGCCTATGATAATATTATCTTTTGTTGGGTTATGCACGAACAAAGCATTATCGACTCCATACTTTCAAGGCTTAACCCAAATGATTGTAATGTCAATAATATTTCTCTCATTGCAAGTGAGAGTGCCATGAAGCAAAGGATTATGAAGGATGTTGAAGATAGAATTCGCACAGTTGATGTGCTTGAAAGAAGTGTAGTGCGAATCCCTCTATATGAAAAGCTTGATACCATAAAGATAGATACTACTGATAAAGATGTAGATTCTATTGTAAATGAAATAGTGAAATGATCTATTATGGAAAAGGAGAATACATATGGATTTTATTAAATTTGCTTCTGATAGATTTTCTGTAAGAAAATATAATGACAAGCATCTAGAGAAGGAAGTTATTGATAAGATATTGCTAGGAGGCCATATTGCTCCCACGGGATGCAACAATCAGCCCCAGAGAATCCTTGTTCTAAATACTGATGAGAGTATGGAAAAATTGAGGAAATGCACTCAATGCCATTTTGATGCACCTACAGCTATGGTGATTTGCTATAATAAAAATGAATCGTGGGTAAGAAAGTATGATGGTGCAATGTCAGCGCCTGTTGATGCAACAATTGTTGCAACTCATATGATGCTTACTGCACATTCATTGGGTGTTGGAAGCTGTATGGTTATGTCATTTAATCCAGAATCGCTTCGAGGTGAATTTAAAATCCCTCATGAATTTGAAGCGACTATGATTCTGACGCTGGGATATCCTCACGAGGATGCAAAACCTCTTGATATACACTCAAAGTTCAGACCACAAAGTGAAACTGTGGACTTTGAAGAATTTTAATGCAATGATATTAAATGGATAACAGCCAGCGAAATAACAAACTATTAATTCTGCAAAGCAGGTTATGAGATTTTGGATAAGATAAGCGAGGAGTTTTAGTATGTTAAATGTATTACTTAAAAGTATAATAGACCAAGATACAGCACCGATTGTAGTTTGTGATATGGACTCGATAATTGTTTATATGAATCCATCAGCAAAAGTGCGATATCACAAGGATTTGACAGGAATCAATTTGAAAAAATGCCATAATGCAGATTCAAACGAAAAGATTGATAAGGTGCTTGATTGGTTTAAGAAAAGCAAAGATAATAATATTATCTTCACTCATCACAATGATAAAGAAAACAAGGATGTTTATATGGTTGCTCTTCGAGATGATGACGGAAAGCTTATCGGCTATTACGAAAAGCACGAGTATAGAAATAGAGAAGCTTATAGTATGTATAATTTTGGCAGGTGAGTCTATGAATACATTTGAAATGATTTACGAGGTTGTTAAAAGAATTCCAAAAGGCAGAGTTGCAACTTACGGTCAAGTTGCACGTTTCGCAGGCAATCCGCATTGGGCAAGAGTTGTCGGATACGCTCTTCATGCAAATCCTGATCCGTCAACAATACCGTGCCACAGAGTGGTAAATCGTGAGGGCAAAACTTCTCCTGCGTTTGCATTCGGAGGAGCAGACATACAAAGACAATTGCTTGAATTAGAAGGTATTGTTTTTGATGCGGACGGCAGAGTAGATTTAGCAAAATACGGAATATAAAAAAATTCCTCAACGGAACAACAAAAACCGCTATTGGCAAACTTGTGTCAATAGCGGTTTTACAATGCCTGAGGCGAACGAAATGGATGACAATGCATTTTTCTAATGTTTGCATCTGTTATGAGATTTTTTAAGCTGTTATAACTTTGCTCATAATCTTAAGATAAATCGAGGCTTTTGAAATATTCTTTAACATTTTTGGCATACAATAGAAGATAAATAAAATATATTGCAGTTATAATCAGGTTGGCAATAATAATTTGTGTATGTGTGCTGTCAATCCGTGATATGCCTGCCATAAAGTTATACAAAATATGGGTGATTATACAAATCGTAAGATTACCGCTTGCGAGAATTACTGCTATAAACATAAAGCCGACCACAAATGCGTTGATGATTTGAAGCATTGTATCTCCGGCGGATTGACCAATTGCAACAATACTTACAATATGCCCCATCGCAAAAGTAAAGCTGATAAAGGAAACCACGACATAGCGATTCCACTTGTGGGTGAGCGCTTTAAACATCAGGCCCCGAAAGATTATTTCTTCCATAAACCCCACACCGGTATACATTGCTAAAAGCGCGAGGATTTTTGTTGCGGACAATTCTTTGTTGACTCCGTAAAACAAATTTAAAAACGGAAGAATAAGCACAGGAATATAGAATAGCATAGTCGATGATTTTTCAGTAGGTTTCGTAAATAATCCGATTTCGCCTGATATTTTTGACTTTTTCAAATAAAAAAGGCAGACAACTGCAAGCAGCAGATTTGGAAACGCTCCTACAATATATGGTTCAATACTGATGCTGCTCGCAATATTACCTGTAATGGTGTTAAGTATTAGGTATATCATCAACCAAACAAGAGAATGCAGAACAGCTTTATTGCTATACAATTTTAACATTAAATCTCTTCCTTACGCAAATTATAAATAGTAATCATCATATTATAATTTTACCATATAAATGAAAAGAAGACAACCACCAAACAGCAATTGACTTTTCGACAAAAAACGGCAGACGGGGTGGGATTTGAACCCACTCGCCGGAATTACCCACAAACTGATTTCGAGAAGATGCAAATGCAGGAGGTTTTATTGACGAAACAGCGATGCTGTGTTATTATAACCTCACGAGATAACCTTCAATGTTAAAATCAAACTAAAAAAAGAAGGCGAAAAAGATGCTTAAAATTGCAATTTGTGACGATGATGCAAATGCACTAAAAATTATTACTGAATACATCAAAGATTATTTAAAAGATAATAATATTGTAGCAGAGATAAATGAATTTTCGCATCCTGACATACTCCTTAATTCTTTAAATACAGAAGTATATCATATTATTCTTTTAGATATGGTTATGCCGATGATAAGTGGTTTGGATTTGGGAAGAAAAATACGCAGGACAAATACAGACGCACAAATAATATATGTAACCACAGAGCCACAGTTTGCACTTGACGCATATTCTGCAAATCCGCTTGACTATCTTTTAAAGCCTCTTGATAAATCCGTCTTTCATAAAGCACTTGCGCTGGCATTTGAAAAAACTTCACCCAATGCAGATAAAACCATTATAGTAAAAACCCGTGACGGACTTCATACAATTTCAATTGATAAAATTTTATGTGCTGAATATATCAAGCATAAAGTGTGTTATACCTTAGTTGGCAGCAATAAAATTGAAACTGTAAGCTCAGCAGAAAGTTTTGCAATGCATATTGCACCGTTATTAGAGGATAAGCGTTTTATCTCGCCACATTCTTCCTTTGCTCTAAATATGAGCTTTGTTGAAAGGTTCGATAAAAACGGTTTTAGCCTTAAGGGAACTGTTTTTGTTCCTATATCGGGAAAACAGTATACGACCGTTAGAAATACCTATTTAAACTATCGATTTGGGGCATGAATATAATGCCGTTCTTTTGCAATCAATCAAATTTTTGATACCACCTCCCAAAGCTTGCCTTATTGTCAACGCAGACAATGCTTTAATAACTCTCTATTCGTTACTGGTGTATTGCTCTTTGAAACAGAAAACAACATATTCAAAGTGAGAAATTTTCTCAAAAAGTAAAAAATTACAAAATTAAATAAAAAATGACAACATTAAGTAAAAAATGACAACATTAAGTAGAAAATATGAATGACCTCTTTTATTGTGATAGAATATATCATTGTAAAGGAGTTTTTTTTATGGACGAAACAAAAAAAGAATTGCCCGCACCAAATTCAGGAGGAAATGTTTGGCCCGACCAATGTTGCCCCGTATTTGTTGCACGTGGAGGTGCTGCTGAAAACAAATGCTGGTACTGCGTATATGCAGACTTTCATTTGGACAGACCTCGTGCTTTAGAGGTTGGAGTTTGTGAATGGCCCGAAAAAGTATCAGAGATAATTCATGAAATGACGGGACTCGAATGAGTAAAAGGTATTATTTTACCAGGTGCTTCAGGGAAACGGAATTTAAAAACAGATGTAATAAGTAATTAAAGATACTATTTATTGGTATAGTACCAATTCAGAGTTGATTACCCACATTGAGGCGGGTTTATCTAACGTGATGATATATGAATTTTCTCTGCCAACTGTTCACGAGTGTAATCTTTGTTTAATCGCGCCTGCTTAATAATGTTACCTAAGTTGTTCTTGCTTTTTTGCACTGTCAGTTCACCTCGTATATATTTTAACTGTTTTTTAAGTTTTTTGAAAGGATATGACAGGGCTTTAAAATAGGAATTAAAATATCATATTAAAAAATCGATCCCGCCTAATAAAAAAAAGCAAATGGATGGCGGGCAAATCGTTGTGTCTACTATTTTCCCTCCTTCCCTTTGCGGGTAGGAGGGATTTTTTGTGTCCCGTCTAAAATTACATAGTCAGTATTTTATTGTGATGCCGCCAAAAAAAGCGTAGCCAATCAAACGGGACAAACTGCTCTGAATGTAGAGCTGACAGATGTAAAAAACATGAATTTTATATGCGTGATTATTCCACTTGGGAATGATTGCGCTTTTTTCTTGCCCGCACGTTGCC
>JAQVYH010000046.1 GCA_029004515.1 Eubacteriales bacterium
TATACTTTACCGCATTGTCACACAAGTTATATACAAGCTCAGTTATCTGGTTATAATTGGCATATACATCCGTATCATCACCATTGTAAATAAAGGTTACTCCTCTGCCTTCTGCCCTTTCTGAAAGGGCATCAATAACATCAAGCACAATATGTTTTAAAGATAATGTTGTTTTTTCTCCACTGTGCTCTTCCTCGTCCAATCTCGAAAGCTTAATGATGTCATTAATAAGCGTAATTAGTCGGGTAGCCTCTTTTTCTATCTTGCCTGTGAATTTTTTCACATCCTCTGGTTTTGCTATATCATTATTGATAATCTGCGAGTATCCAAGTATTGTGGTAAGTGGTGTTTTAAGCTCATGAGATACGTTTGCAGAAAACTCTCTTCTTATCCCTATAACCTTCATCTCTTCACTTATATCAAACATCAAAACTATAGCACCTTTTACAATGCCATTTTCAAATACAGGATTCAAGAAAACCTGAAAAGTTTTATCCTTTATCATCAAGTGCTTGTGCAACTGTTCTCCATCATAAACTCTTAAAAAATCGCTCTTGAAGGAATCATCACACAAAACATCATCTATATTCATACCTTGCATTTTTTCTTTTGCCATATCGAAAATTTGGGATAAACTATTATTAGCAAGGATAATTCTATGATTTTTATCTGTTACAATAAGGCCTTCATTCATATTATCACTAACAGTTTCAAGCTTTAATTCTTCTCGCTTCACCTTTTCAACCTGGTGTTGAATTTCCCTATTCTGACCTGATAATCTCTTGAAAATCGGAACAAGCTCATCATAAACCCCACTATAATCATCGGTGTTGAGATCAATATTATTAATTGGCCTTAAGATGCTTGATGTAATATGCTTTGAAAAGAAAATACACAAAACATAAATCAATAGCACCGTAAAGATTATAGGAATAATAATATCGGCAAAAATTGTAGCTATATTATGCTTTTCGTTTGCCACCCGAAGTACGCAACCATTATCTAGCCTTAATGCATAATAAAACGCAGAGTTATTAAGGGTGTATGAGCCCTCACCATCCGCAAAAGCATCCTTAATTTCAGGGCGTTTTAAATAGTTTACACCATTACTTGCAACCTCTCTGCTATCATACAAAGCCTTGCCATCAGGGGAAATTATTGTAACTCTTTTCCCCTCAACCACAGGCCTTATTTCATCGATATAAGCATTGCCGCTCATATCAATAATTCTTTTTAGGAGCTGGCCCTCTGCCATTACCTCTACTTCCAGCCTTTTATTAAATGTTGCATAGCACGCACTGATAATAAGAATGGTTGTCATTGCTAATGTAACAAATGACATGATATTCATACTTCTATAAATTTTTCTAAACATAACAAATCATCCTTTTAAAAAGGTATCATCCAATTTTATAACCCACATGTCGTACTGTTTCAACATGATCACCACACGCACCAAGCTTTTGACGAAGTGTTCTTATATGAACATCAACAGTCCTTGTCTCACCCTCAAAATCAGTTCCCCACACAACACTCATTATCTTCCCTCGCGAGAAAACCGTTCCTTTATTCAAAAGCAATAATTTTAAGAGTTCAAACTCCTTATATGTAAGAGTAACATCACTTCCGTCTGCAACCACCTTATGACTATTAATATAAAGAGTAATATTTTTATATGATAAAATTTCCTGCGGGGAAACTGCAGGACATCTACGAAGAAGCGCCTTTACTCTCGCAGTAAGCTCCATAATGTCAAAAGGCTTTGTTATATAATCATCGGCGCCGCTGTCAAGACCCTTTATCTTATCGATCTGACTTGTCTTGGCTGTGAGCATAATTACAGGCACACTTTCGGTAGCCTTGTTCTGCCTTATTTCAGATAAAATCTGCAATCCATCCTTATCAGGAAGCATAATATCAAGGAGCACAAGGTCAGGATTCTCTTCGTTTATAGCATTAAAAAAATCATTACCACTACCAAAGGTTCTAACAGAAAATCCCATGGAATTAAGAGTATATTCCACAAGTTCTCTTATATTTTCATCATCTTCAACACAGAATATTCTTGACATAAAATTACTCCCCCATATAAACACAAAAAATTCCCAATACAGTATACCACAACAGAAAAGAATTAACAATATAAATAAAAATATTAAAAAAGGAAACTGCAATGCAGTTTCCCTTTGAGCTATATTATAGCTTTATTCTAGATTTATTGTATATCCAACTGTACTGCAACCCTTTGCCGACCAGATAATAGCATTATCAAGCCCACCGTGAGGTGTAAAATACTCCTTATTACCTGTAACAGCTTTGAAGTGCTCGCTATCAAAACCAATACCCTCTATGTATCTTTTAGCACCTGCATAGGCAAATTGCATTTCGATATCAGCAACACTATTATCGAAGGTAAACTGTGAGGAAATTGTATCCCCTACAAAGGTGTATATAACACTAAATTTTGAGTCAAGCATTGTAGGACCATTGGTTTCAAGGGTAGTGAGATTTCCCTCTGCTGTTATTGTGATTTTACCCCGTTCTTCTATAATATCAGTTGTGCTAAAATAATGGCAAGCAGCAGCCTTTGTGCCGTCTCTGAGTGTAACAAATGGAGCAAGAAATGGAAGGAATGACTCGGGTGGTGCTTCGATTCTGCCATTAAGCACAGGGAATGGCATATACGCTGCGCATCTCCACCACCGACCGGCACCAATTAATGGGAGCATAAGTGACATATCTCTCTTTTTAATTAGATATACTGTTCTTTCTTTATCTTCTTCTTTTACATACACAATTTTTGATGCCTGCCATTCATCCTTTGTAGGAAGCTTAATATCAGGAACATACTTATCATAGCCAGCTTCTTTGAAGTTCCTGAGATTTTTAAGGAGCTGATCGCTCATATCAAGATTAACCTCCAGGATTCTATGAACTTGTCTGTATTGGTTGGTAGAACGACCATTAAACCAAATATCAAAAAGACCAATCTCCTTATTAAACCAAAAGTTCATTGTCTTTTCTGCAATCTTTATGCTATATGCAACTGCAAGATCGATGTTTTCCTTCTCAATAAGCTTATGTCTTAACGCAACGCCTAGAATAAGCAACACACCACAATCACCATGACATGATAAGCTTCGACCATAGTTGATTCCATCACCTCTGGAATTTGCCATAAAGAGGAGAGCGTTTGAAATATACTTAACCTGATCAAGGATAAACTGCGGAGCAGGCTGTCCTACAGCATCAAGGGTATTTATTGTTTCTGATGCAACGATTAATGTATAGCGATCAAATCTGCCTAAAGGCGGTTGCTCGTCCATAAAACCGCAATCGGAATAGGTCTGCATAACAGAAACAAGTTTATTTAGAATCTTCTGACAATAGCCACCATCCTCCCAACCTATCTTCTCACGATATCCTGCGCAAGCAAGAGCAACCTGATAGTAGTTGGATGGCTGATTAATAAGAGTTATAGTTGACTTATCCAGAAAGTCCTCATAGTTGGTCTTTTCCTTAAGCATTTCGATAATATCATCATTTAAAATATGCATAAGTCCCGCATCATAAAGAGAAGACATGCCACGAAGAAGGGTAATTTTGCCCCAAGTGTGGCATGGAGTGCCTTTAATAAGGCCAAGGAAATAATAAAGACGCTTAAGTGTGATTTCTTCTCTTGAGTCATTCTCAATATGATACTTAACCAAAAGCTTAATCGTCAAATTAATAAGATGACCGTGGACGAATTTTTCAGGTTCGTCAAGAACTCTGACACCTGACATAACAGTATCCTCACCGCCCTCGGCAACCTTGCTCACAAGAGCTTCTAAAAGGTCATATGTAAAATCGTGTATTAACTCGTGGAGGCTTTTCATAAAGTGTAAGTCCTTTCAAAAATATACATTAATTTTACCACATTTCCCCCATAAAAACAAGGGTATTCAATTAAGAAAAACATTGACACTAATTGCTATTAGTTGTATAATTTAAAGAATAGCTTTATCTAAGAAAGGAACTGACGCAATAAAATGAAAAGCTGGTATAAATACATTAAACCTTATAAAAAATATTTCATTCTTGGACCACTATGCATGATAGTAGAAGTTATTGGCGAGGTTATTATGCCAAAGCTTCTATCTATAATCATAAATCAAGGAAATGCAGGAGAGCTTACTGTTGCATCAAGCCTTATGGGAATGGGGCTTATGATACTTACAGCGATAATAATGATGCTCAGTGGTGTTGGCGGGGCATATTATGGAGCAAAGGCATCTGTAAACTTTGCAGCAGACCTAAGACGAGATGCATTTGAGCAGGTACAGAAATATTCCTTTGCTAATATCGATAAATTCTCAACAGGCTCACTTGTAACTAGGCTTACAAACGATATTACACAGATGCAAAATTTTGTTAATATGATGCTAAGATTGGCACTCCGCTCGCCCGGTATGCTTATAGCGGCGCTGATTATGGCAGTTTCTATAAAGCCTGATTTAGCAGTTATATTTGCAGTTACTATTCCTCTTATGCTTCTTTCAATCGGATTAATTATTAAAAAAGGTTTTTCAAGATTTGCACTTGTACAGAAAAAGGTTGACAGTCTTAATTCTACTGTGCAGGAAAATGTTACAAATGTCCGTGTTGTAAAATCCTTTGTTCGTGAGGATTTTGAAAACGATAAATTCCAGACTGCAAACAAAGAGCTCAAGCAATCTGCTTACTCTGCAGTTAGCGTAATGATCTTTATGGCACCGGTAATCACAATTTTTATGAACCTTACCACCCTTGCGGTTATATGGTTTGGTGGAAATATGGTTGTGGCAGGGAATATGCCAATCGGTGACCTTTCAGCATTTCTTACCTATGTATCTCAGATTCTGTTCTCGCTTATGATGATAACAATGCTCCTTATGAGTTCATCAAGAGCATTGGCATCTGCAAAGAGAATCAAAGAGGTACTTGAAGAGAAGGTTGACCTTACTGATGATAATGCAACGTATTCAAACAAATTAGTAGAAAAAGGCGAAATTGAATTTAAAGATGTAAGCTTCAAATACTATAAAACAAGTAGTGAATATGTATTAGAAAATATTAATTTGAGAATTCCTTCTAACTCAACCGTAGGAATAATCGGATCAACAGGTAGTGGTAAAACAACTCTTATTTCACTTATATCAAGACTTTATGACCCCGATATGGGGCAGGTGCTTGTAGATGGCATAGATGTTAAAGACTACTCTATTACCAACCTACGTGAGGGTGTTGGTGTAGTGCTTCAAAAGAACGCACTTTTCTCCGGAACAATTGGAGATAACCTTCGTTGGGGCAACGAAAACGCCACAGAAGATGATATAAAATCGGCTGCAAGCAACGCACAGGCTGATAAATTTATTGAATCCTTCAATGAGGGCTATGATACGATTCTTGAGCAAGGTGGTACAAATGTATCTGGTGGACAAAAGCAGAGGCTTTGCATTGCAAGAGCCCTACTAAAAAAGCCTAAAATTCTTATTTTGGATGATTCAACAAGTGCTGTTGATACAGCAACCGAAGCACAGATAAGAAGCGCCTTTAAAAACGAACTTAAAGACTCAACAAAGATTATAATTGCACAAAGGATCACTTCTGTTATGAATGCAGATATGATTGTTGTATTAAGTGATGGTAAAATCACCGGAATCGGCACACACGATGAGCTTTTAAAAACCAATCAAGAATATCAGGAGATATATTATTCTCAAACTGATAAGAAGGGGGCGTGAATGATATGTCAAGAACACTAGAGCAAATGCAAAAACAATATTCAAGCCCAAGTAAGGCTATGGAAGGAAGTGCTCACAGGGGACCTGTCGGACCAGGCAGACATATGCGTATGAAGGGTAAGCCAAAGGATATTGCCCCTACTATCAACAGGATGTTAAGCTATTTAAGCAGGTATAAACTGCGCCTTGTACTAGTGTTTTTATGTATGATACTTAGCACCGTTTCAGGTCTATTTGGCGGATATATGATAGCTCCTGTTATAGACCGAATCCTAATTGAAGTCAACCCCAACGCTAATGTGCATATCAGCGGAATGCAAAAAGCGTCAGATGGTATCATAAAAGGGCTTACAAGCTATCTATCCCTAGGTAATGTAAGTGAAGTAATAAAATATATTATTTCTGCGGTTATTATTGCCTTTGTGCTTTATATGATAGTTGTATTAACAACATATATTCAAAGCAGACTTATGCTTTCTGTATCACAAGGAGCTATAGAAAGACTTCGTAATGAGCTTTTTGCCAAATTGCAACAGCTTCCTATAAAATATTTTGACTCCAAACCAACGGGAGAAATAATGTCCCGATTTACCAATGATATTGACAACATTGATGTTATGATTAGCACCGCCTTAACATCAGTGTTTTCAGGCGCAATAACCCTTATCGGAACATTTGCATTTATGATAACAACCAACTGGCTGTTGACTCTTATTACAGTATTCTTCATCCCTTTGTTTATAAAGGGTGGCGGTTGGATTGCAAATCATTCTTCCAAATATTATAGCGGTCAGCAGACAGCACTTGGAGCTGTAAATGGATATATTGAAGAAACCGTCTCAGGACAAAAAGTTGTAAAGGTATTCAACCACGAAGAGGTTTGTGTTGAGGAGTTTGGCTTATTAAACAATGATATGCGTGATAAACAGATGATGGCACAATTTTGGGGCGGTATTATGGGACCTATTATGGGTAACACCTCCCAGATTAGCTATGGTATAACTGTAGGTATAGGTGGTATAATGATGTGCCTTACGGGATTTTCACCAGGCGCACTTACAGTATTTGCGAACTATTCAAAGCAGTTCTCAATGCCTATCAATCAGCTTGCTGCACAGGTATCAACAATCTTTTCAGCCCTTGCAGGAGCAGAGAGAGTATTTGCAGTAATGGATGAAAACCCCGAAAACTATAATGACACCGAGAACACAACCATAGATAAAATCACAGGTCATGTTGTTTTAGACAATGTAACATTTGGCTACAGACCTGACAAGATGGTTCTTAAGAATGTCAGCCTATATGCAAAGCCAGGTCAGAAAATTGCTTTTGTAGGCTCAACCGGTGCAGGCAAAACAACTATTACAAACCTTATCAACAGGTTCTATGATATTGATTCAGGCATCATCACAGTTGATGGAGTTGATATTAATAAGATTGACAGAGTAGCATTAAGACAAAATATTGCTATGGTTCTTCAGGACACACATTTATTTACAGGAACTGTTATGGAAAACATCCGCTACGGTCGACTTGATGCAACGGATGAAGAGGTTGTTGAGGCTGCAAAAACAGCCAGCGCCCACTCCTTTATCACTCGTCTTGCAGATGGATATAACACAGTAATTGAGGGAGATGGAACAAACCTTTCGCAGGGTCAGAGACAGCTATTAAACATTGCAAGAGCAGCCCTGAGCAAAGCACCAATACTTATTCTTGACGAGGCAACCAGCTCGGTTGATACACTAACCGAAAAATATATTGAACAGGGTATGGATAGCCTTATGGAGGACAGAACCACATTTGTTATAGCGCACAGACTTTCAACAGTCCGCAATTCAGATGCAATAATGGTTCTTGAACAAGGAGAGATAATTGAGAGAGGCACACACGAAGAGCTTCTTGCAATGAAGGGACGATACTACGAGCTTCACACAGGACTTAAAGAGCTTGACTAATAAAAAGGGTGAGTGAAATGGATTTTAGGAATGTAGAAAAGAAATATCGTCCAATACCTTTCTGGAGTTGGAATGAAAAGCTTGATGCAAAAGAAACAGCAAGGCAGATTGACCATATGGACAATGCTGGGATGGGTGGCTACTTTATGCACGCAAGAGGCGGCCTACAGACAGAATATATGTCCGAGGAATGGTTTGACAACGTTGCAACCTGTATCAAAGAGGGCAAAAAGCGAGGCATGGGCTCTTGGGCATATGATGAAAATGGTTGGCCAAGTGGTAGTGGCAATGGTGAGGTGTGCAAAAAGGGTGTTGAATATCAGCAAAAACATCTTCGCATCGAAATAGGTGAGAAACACACAGAAACCACCATTTGTAATGTGGACGGGTATCATATTTATTATGTACCGAATGAATTTTACATTGATGTACTAAGCAAAAAGGCAGTTGCTGAGTTTATCAAACTGGCTTATGTTCCATACTATGAAAGGTTTGGAAGTGATATCGTGGGATTCTTTACTGATGAGCCGCAGATATGCAGAGAGGCATATGCTTGGAGCTTTGAATTTCCTGATGCTTTCAAAGAGATGTATGGGGAAGACCTTATTCCTCTACTCCCCCAGCTATTCTACGAAATCGGTGATTATAAAAACACTAGAATAAAATTTTGGAAGATGTCAACAGACCTTTTCTCACAAAACTATGCAAAGCAGATTTATGACTTTTGTGATGAAAGAGGGCTTAAGTTTACAGGACATCTTAACGGAGAAGAATCATTAATATCACAGCTTAGAAATTTAGGAAGCGCAATGCCCCACTATGAGTATTTTCACATTCCGGGCATTGACTGGCTTGGTCGTGATATTTATTCTTGTCTTACCCCTTACTCTGTAGGCTCTGCTGCTGCACAGCTTGGCAAAGAGCAGGTTATATCCGAGACCTTTGCACTATGTGGACACAATGTAAGCTTTGGAGAGCTTAAGGGACTATATGAATGGCAGATGGCACATGGAATCAACCTTCTTTGTCAGCATCTACAGGGCTATTCAATAAGAGGACTTCGCAAGAGAGATTACCCACCGGCAATGTATATTCAGCAGCCTTGGTGGAATGAATATGAGAAATTTAACTACGCAGTATCCCTTGAGGGCAAGTTATTCAGCGAGGGAAGAGAAGACTGCGTAGCACTCCTTATATTGCCTATGACAACAGCCTGGGCACTATATAATGGCAATGAAGATGGCGACAAGCTTATATGGGATCTTAATAGCAAAGTTATTAATGAGATTAACCTATTAAACAGCAAGCACATCCTCTTCCACTTGGGGGATGAAACACTTATTAAAAGACATGGCAAAATTGAAAGTGGCAAGTTTGTTATAGGAAATCAGAGCTATTCAAGGGTAATTCTAATGGATGAAACAATACTTTTAGACGACACAGAATCCCTTTTTGATGAGTTCGTAAAAACAGGTGGTTTGCTAATTAATTCTTCAGCCAGCATTGAGGCAAATAACATAACAGACAATCCTAATATTACATATGCAAAAAGGGTATTCGATGACTTTGATATGCACTTTTTCCTGAATGCAACAAAAGAGGACCAAGACCTTGTAACAGATGCAGGGTGTGAAATGTTAAATATCCTTACAGGTGAAACAGAGCCATTTATTGGTGAGTGTACACTTAAGCCAAACCAAAGCGTAATTATAATTGGTGATTATCGTGCGGGGTGTGTAGGTTATATTGGTAGCGAGCCCACAAGCCTTATTCCAACTGGTAAATGGCAGATAAAAAATCGCACTCACAATGCTATGACCCTCGATCGATGTGATTATTATTTTGACGGGGAGCTTGTTGAGAGGGATGCCTTTGCTTTGGATATTCAGATTAATGCTTGCAACTTAAAACGCAGAGTGGATATTCGTTGTGATTGGCATATAGATATTAAAGATATCCCAAGCGAAATATATCTTGGAATTGAAACACCCGAAATATTCAACATAACTATTAATGGTGAAAAGGTTGATAATACATCAAAGGGCAACTTTATAGACAAATCAATCATTATGATAGATATTGCAAAACATCTTAAAGAGGGCGAAAATATCATCACCACAGAATGTGACTTTGTGCAGAGCGAGGACACATACGCTATGTACGAACGATGCATTGGATTTGAGGGAATAAAAAACAGATTTACATATGATATGGAAATCGAGCCGATGTATCTTATAGGTGATTTTGGTGTTAAGGATACAGTGCCTGTTAAAAAACTTGACAGAAACGCCGAGCGAATGAAAAAGGGCTTTGCAATAGTCAAAGCACCAACAGAAATTAATCTTGAAGATATACAATCACAGGGATTCAGATTTTTCGCAGGGGAAATGACCCTGACTAAAAAGATTATGATAGATGATACAAATAAGCAGATTTGTCTTGAGAAAAAGGGAATTAATGCAATCAAAGTAAAAGTCAATGGTGGCAAAGAGCATCTTCTTCTATGGGACCCACTCACTATTGACCTTTCTAAAGAGCTGGTTATTGGTGAAAACGAAATTGAAATCACAATTATTAATAACCTACGTAACCTTATGGGACCTCACCATCTTGACGTGGGTGAGTGCTATCAAGTAGGACCTGCTAGTTTCTATAAAAATAATCCGATATGGAAGGGCTGGCCACCGGCAGTGTGGAATGAAGACTATTGTTTTGTTGAAACAGGAATCAGTTTTAGAATATAGGAGGAATAGATTTTAAAAACAATAACGCTCGGAAAGACAGGAATAACATCAATTAAAAATGCATTTGGCGCATTGCCAATCCAGAGAATCCCTCTTGAGGATGCTGTATACTTATTGAGAAAGTCATATGACAACGGAGTGCGCTTTTATGATACAGCTCGATTCTATACAGACAGTGAAGAAAAGCTTGGCGCTGCCTTTGAGGGGGTACGTGATAATGTATTCATAGCATCAAAGACAACCGCACAAACAGCCAAGGGATTTTGGACTGACCTTGAAATTACATTAAACAATCTTAAGACTGACTATCTAGACCTCTACCAGTTCCACAATCCATCATCCTGTCCAAAACCAAGGGATGGAGCGGGACTTTATGAGGCTATGCGTGAGGCAAAGCAGAAAGGTATAGTTCGTCACATTGGTATGACAAACCACAGACTTTCAGTTGCTAAAGAAGCGATTGAATCGGGTCTTTATGAGACACTTCAATTTCCATTCAGTTATCTTTCAGGAGAACAAGAACTTGAGCTTGTGCGTATGTGCAAAGAGACAGATATGGGCTTTATAGCAATGAAGGCTCTCGCTGGAGGACTTATCACTAATTCTGCTGCTGCATATGCATATCTTGACCAATTTGACAATGTACTTCCTATATGGGGTGTGCAGAGGGAAAGCGAGCTTGACGAATTCCTTTCATACAATGACAACCCACCTACAATGACAGATGAAATCGAATCTGTTATTGAAGCTGACCGAAAAGAGCTTGCAGGAGAATTCTGTAGAGGCTGCGGATACTGTATGCCTTGCCCTGCAGGAATTGATATAAGCACCTGCGCAAGAATGTCGCTCCTTCTTCGCAGAGCTCCGCTTGATATCTATTCAAACGAAGAGCATCAGGCAAAGATGAAAAAGATTGAAGAGTGCTTCAACTGCCGAAAATGTGTAATACAGTGCCCATACGGACTTGATACACCCAACCTTTTAAAGAAAAACTATGAAGACTTTAAAAAATTCATTAAACAAATATAACAACTAATAATTAACCAATTTATCTGACAAAGCAAAGGGGCTGTAGCAAAACAATTTTTATAATCGGGTTGACTACAGCCCCTTTTTGGGCTGACGAAAAATGATGCAGAATGGACAAACTGAACCAAACCGCAGGTTAGGGTTACCCGAAGGCGTACGATGATACGCCGAGAGGTGAAGTTTGTTCATACAATGGGTCTGCGCATTTTGCTACAGCCCTTTTTTTATATCCAACGGGCTAATACTACAATCTTTATAATCATTCACGTCCTTTAAGGTAACCTTTAATCAGCTTAATCTCTTCCTTTGTACAGCCCTCACGAGAATATCTTGCCTTTTCATAAATGCGGCGGATTTCCTCATCAATATTGTCGCTATCTATACCCAGATAGTTACTTATCTCCAATGGAGTTTTACTTGACAGAAGCTCTTGGCCTTTGGATGCTTTCTTTATAATATATTTTCTATAATATTTTCTTACTTTATTGTTGCTAGGAGATTTCTCCTTTGTTTTCCCTCTGCCTCTGTCACTTTTTTGTTTGATAAAAGGAACAAGGAATTCTCCCTTGTCTGTACTCTTACTAATATGGTCTTTCCCAAAAACGCTGTATAATTTTATTATAAACCATACTACAAGGGCTACAAAGCCAATGATAATCAAAGCAATGAAGAAATACCTGATAAGTCTCTCTATAATCTCAATAAATGGCGGAATCTCTCTTTCTTTAAATGCATCTTTAACAAAGCCATAAATATTATCTTCCTGCCCAATATCTCCGCCCTCAACATAGGAGCCCTGAAGCTTATATATAAGCCATCTTGCAATGGCAGAGCCAACAGCATAAAATATATTACCTATCTGAGAAACTAATACCTGCCCCCCCATATACCTCACAGCTATCATAAGCAGTCCTACAATAGCACCAAATCCACACACCATAGCATAGCTGCGAAGACGAATTTCCTTTAGTGGTGCAGTATTATTATCATTATGCTCAATAAAATCCTGTGTGTTATACACGCCATCACGGATAAAATACAATGCTATAAATATTGCAGTTAAAATAAAACATGAATATTCAATAGCACTAAACTGCATAAACGACGCTGCATATGAGCAGAAAACAAATATCGCAGTCGCCCCAAAGTGAAGCTTATTGCCTGCCGCAAAAGGCTTTTTAACCTGTATAACAGACAACACTATAAGTATAAGCATCGATACTCCTATAACTGCTTTCCCTGCCACTCCTGATGGCAATAAAGTCATAATTATAGCTACTGATAAGTGGAGTAAAAAGAACACTCCAAAATTATTGGTTAATTGGCGAATCACGCCAAAGATAAGACTTGTCACAACGGAAATTCCAAGTCCTAAGCCAAGTGATACTACGCCATCACCATAGACATACCCCAAGGCAACTGATGATATACATCCTACAAGCAATCCATATAGTATAAGCTCAATTGTATATGCAAAGGATTTAGTCAACTTCATTGTGACACCTCCCAACATACTGAGCCCTTATAATAATCAAGTATAGGGGCAGGTTCAACAGAGCGATAGCACACAATCCAGCCAGAGCCTTCGCATCTATCACTTATGTTTTTATATTTCCTTTGAAGTGAGTCCGAACAAGCCGAAGAGATAAGAAGATATTGACAGTTAACTGTGTTATCTAACCTTTCAAGCTCACCCTCAAAGGATAGCATTTCTTTATCAAGGTCAAGTCTTGCTAAGGATTCCTTAATCATCTGAATATGATTATCACCACAACCGCTATTAATCACAAGGCTTTCGTCTGTTGCAAAATCTCGTCCGTTGGAGATCATACTCACAGGAACACCCTGTGACATAAAAAGTCTTGACATAGTTGCGGCAATTCTTATTTGCTCTTCAAAAAGAGATACATTCTTCCATTGTGTGTCCGAATCGAAATCAAGCAAGATACAAACTTGCGGTGATGCAGTATAATCATGAGTATTAACCTTAAGACTGCCTGTACGGGCAGTAGCTTTCCAATTAATACTACTCATTGGGTCATAGCTTTCATAATCACGAATGCCTCTGAATTCAAATGGGTCTTCATATGAAAATCTATTTGAAAGCACCATACCAAGCATACGATTATATGGGGCAAACAACCTATCTGCATTAACCTCTTTTGGATAAACAATAAGGCGAGTTGAAACGGACTTATTTTCCACCAATCGTCTTGTAAAGAGCAAATCATTGGAAATAAGGCTTATATTGCTAATATCATATGCCCCTCTGTTATTGCATATAAATTCAATCTCTCTGCTTATTTTTTGATATGGGAAAATTGTATATATATCCGAGCGATAGTTTTTATCAGAAACAGAGTTACTGCCATCTTCGCCAAAATCAATACCTTTTTTAACTTCGAAGCGTACACGAAGAAGAGGTAGCGGCAACAGCTTTTTGTTGGAGATAATCTCCTTAATACTGCTCCTATCTCCCTCTGTGCATATGCTATCAGCAAACTCAACTGTAGCATCAAGCTTCTTATTCCATATTCTGTTGTATAATATGTCCTGAATCACATATAGGATATATGCTGTGAGCAGGGCAATCAGAATATTCATCAATGTTATTTGCTCCAATCCTCTGTTGGTACTGTAATCTGTGAAAGTATATCTTCAATTATCCCTGCGCAACTGCCTGTCCCGCCCCTAAGAATCATTCTATGAGCGAGAACTACAGGAGCGAGCGTCTTGATATCCTCTGGGATAACATATTCTCTGCCTTTAATCAGTGCATAGCTTCTTGCAGCATTGAGCATTGCAAGAGTGCCTCTTGGGCTTACACCTATGCTGACAGCCTTATTTTCTCTCGTAGCAGTTGTTATATCTGCGATATATGTCATAAGATTAGGATGAATATATACATCCTTAACTGCGCTCATAATTTTTACAAGAGTAGCCTTATCACAAACTGCTCCAATGCTCTCCATAGGGGAGTTTTTGAGGAATCTTTCCATAATTGAAACCTCTTCTTCCTTTTCAGGGAGTCCAAGGCTTAACTTCATCATAAATCGGTCAAGCTGTGCCTCGGGCAAGGTATAGGTACCGGCGGTTTCAATTGGATTCTGAGTTGCAATAACAAAGAATGGCTTATCAAGGACTCTTGTCTGTCCGTCAACAGTTACCTGTCCTTCTTCCATACATTCAAGAAGGCTTGACTGTGTTCTTGGGGTTGCACGGTTTATTTCATCTGCGAGAAGAACATTGCAGAAAACAGCACCCTTCTTAAATACAAATTCGCCTGCCTTTTGATTATAGTAATTAATTCCTGTGACATCGGATGGAAGCAAATCAGGAGTAAACTGGATTCTTGCAAAATCAGCATCAAGAGATTTTGCTAGTGCCTTTGAGAGCATCGTTTTACCTGTTCCCGGAACATCCTCCAAAAGGATATGTCCACCGCCTATCATACCTGCAAGAACCAGGTCAATAGTTTCATCCTTACCGATAATAACCTTTTGAATATTCTCTTTAATTAGCTTACCGATTTGTAAAAGCTGTGTGTCCATAAATATTCTCCCTTTCTATATCAAAACATCATCTGTTCAACATACTCACTTTGAAAATCCAAATCACAGGATAACTCTATATACTTTGCGTTATGTTGGATTTCTGTAGTTAATAATCTATTATTATCATCAAGAAGCGCCATACTTACGCCCTTTAATGATGTGTTACCGACTGTTTCTACCTTTGGAAGTAGCTCTTTTGGGAAAAGTCCAATCTCCCCTGCGCTTTTCTTATCAAGATAGTTACCAAATCCACCAGCAAGATAGAGCTTGTCTATATCATTAGTGGAAATCCCTGTCTTTTTAAGCAAAACATTAATCCCTGCACATATAGCCGCCTTGGCAAGCTGAACTTCACGGATATCCTTTGGAGTGATGGTAACATTATCACAAATCTTTACATCATCTTCTAAATATCCTGTTTCATCAATTATATCACTTTTTATGAATTCCGCAACTGCATCAAGGATTCCCGAACCGCAAATTCCCACAGGTGCTTTTTCTCCAATTGTTTCATAGGAAATAACACCATCATCAATAGAAACCTTGCTCACAGCACCGTTAACGCCGCTCATACCACAGCTTATATTTGCCCCCTCGAAGGCAGGGCCAGCCGCAGCAGAGCAGCAATATATTCCATCTTTACTTCCAATTACAATCTCGCCATTTGTACCTATATCCAATAATATACAGGGCTTTTCTGACATATATAGCCCTGTTGCTAGGATTCCTGCAACAATATCTCCACCAACATAGCCTGAGATACAAGGCATAAGCACTACAGCTTCTGCGTTTATCCCAAGTTTTTTCCCACTGGTAGAAACCATTTCTGTTATCTGTGGTGTAAAGGGTGCGACAGTGATCGGCCTTGCATCAAGCCCTAACACAAAATGCTGCATAATAGTATTTCCTGCTATACAAAGCATTTTTACTTGCACACCAAATTCATCAATAATATCATTCATCTGTTGAATTATTATCTCGTGCATCTTTTCACTATGCTCACTACGAGATATTACATCTCCCCCATAAGCCTTCTGCCGATTAATCTGTGCAATGGTTTTTATCTTCTTGCCATCATACAAATCATAAAGGCACGCCGCAATAGTTGTTGTTCCAAGGTCAAGGGCAACGCCATAGCCTTGCTCTTTGTGAGTAGTGTTCATTGATTCAACATCAGCAAGAATTTCAGCATTCGCCTCACTATCGATGGTAACAACCATTCCATCTCTTGCAAAGGTCTCGCAGGCAAGGAGAATCTCACCATCCACATTAATAGCACATTTGCCACAAGTGCCCTTGCCACCGCAAGGGGCATTGATAGTAAAGCCATTGTCAGCTAGAAGCTTGTGAAGAGTTATTTCTCCATCAAAATCAATATTAAGTTTGTTATCATTGGATATTATAGTAATCATAAATATTCATTCCTTAAAATAAGACAAAAGGAAGCAGACCTCATAGGTGAGGTAAGCCTCCTTGTGAAATTTCTTACGTTAAATCTTATTGCATTTTAGCACACGCTTCAACTGCTGCATCTGCTGCAGACGCTGCGTCTGATGTATATATATCAGCGCCAATACTCTTACAGAATGATTCCGTAACAGGTGCACCACCGCACATAATAACAACCTTATCTCTAAGACCTTCCTTTTCAAAAAGGTCAACAACGTCCTTGATACCATTCATAGTTGTTGTAAGAAGCGCACTACAGGAAATAACATTGACGCCCTCCTGCTTGTACACCTCAAGGAATTTTTCTGCAGATACATCAACGCCGCAGTCAACAACCTCAAGA